>JAJCYI010000068.1 GCA_029263015.1 Saprospiraceae bacterium
ACTGGACTTTTGACATTATCCAGGGCTGATTATAAAAAAACAGAACTGTTCCCGACATTTATGAATCACAACAAACTTAAATGTCATGGTAGAACAGTTCTGCAAATCAATATTACAAACAGAAAACGGGAATGGCAAAGCATTGGCAAATTTAGTGATGGGCTTGGCCAGCCACCCTTTTGCCAGGTCAGTGGTTGAAATCAGCACAAGCCCTTGCCACCACTATCAATACAGCAGTATCAGTAAAGCGATAGACCAAATGGGCCATACAGGGGGAGGGGCAAAAGAGCCGCATAAACCCCCATCAAAGAGAAAGGCCGGCAGGGAGGGGGCCGAAAAAAATTTTGTCTTTAAAGAAGGCGCATTTTTCAAAACCCTTTGGAAAATTTTGGTTGCTGAACACGGATACCAGTCCGGTGTTCCGGCCACATTCTCCGACCCTGCCGCACAGGAGGTATGTGCACAAGCCGAACAACCGGGTAAGGGGCAATAAACCGGTAGAAGTGGGTTATGAATTCAGTTGTGCGGGACTATCTGCCCGGCGGCCGTTGTACGGGCTTGGCGAAGCCCCCTGGAACTTGCCCTTGAGCATGGGGCTGGTCCCTTTTGACGAGAACAAGAACAGTTTTACGGCAAAGCAGGTGAACGGTTTACTGGGGGACAAAAGCCTGCCCCTTTACAACGAACTGACAGTCAATGCATTGGACAGCAATTATGCCAGTCCGGAATACATAGCACAGACCCGTGGCCACCAGAACCTGGTAAATGTCATCCGCCTGCCCTGCAACCGCAATGTATGGAAGCGGCTCAGTAGGGGGGAACGGGCGGGCCGGCGAAAGGGCAACAATGACAACCGGGGGGCCAGCGCCATCTACGGGGCGAAGTACAAACTGAACAACGTGGGAGAGTGGGGGCTGCCGCCGGGCAAAGGGGCTGTTTTCGGGGTAAAGCTTGCCAGTGGCAGAAACTGTACGGCCAAGATAGACACCTGGGAAGAAATGATGGTCCGTTCCAAGCGGGGCCACTACATGAAGGACAAGCCTTTCCGGCTGTTCCGGGTCCGGTTGCTCGATGCGGCCAGCGGACAAGGGCTCTTCAAAAGGGATATGTGGTTGGGGGCATGGGGCAAAAGGGCCGGGGAGCTGGAGGGGGAAGAAATCTACTGGGCATATCGAAACCGTTATGATGCAGAACATTTTTTCCGGTTCGGTAAACAGAGGTTGTTGTTGGACAAATACCAGACCCCGGACGAAGGGCATTTGGAAAACTGGCTGGAAGTGGTCAGCCTTGCTTATTGGCTCTTGTGGGTTGGCCAAAAACAGGCAAAGCACATATGCCCAAAATGGCAGCGGTACGGAAAGCAGGTAAAAGAACGCCGGGCAAATGGACTGAAGGTAAGCCCCTCACAGGTGCAGGTGCAGATGGCAGGAATTATTTCGGGTTTCGATCAAACCCCCTTTCTGCCAAAACTCAAAATAAAAGGTAAAGGGCGGGAATTGGGGCAGACCATGCCGCGAAGAAAACGGTATCCGGTACTTGTAAAAGGAAAAAAGAAGAAGAAAACTGAATAATATTCAAATAAACCAACACTGAGGCACAGGAATAGCTTCGAAGTTTAGTCTTCGACGATTCGGGCTATGTCAAAAGTCCAGTTCCCCAGTAACGGTCAAAAAATAAGTTCACGATTTTATGGTGAATTATTTTGGCTTTAGATTCCTGCCTGCCGGCAGGCAGGTTCTTTAAAAAAGGAGCAGTTGATACTAAGACTGATTTTAAAGGAAAAAATAAGGGCAAAAGAATCAGCATAAAAATGGAAGTTATTCTTTGACCGTTACCCAATGATAAATTCGTCGGGTGCATTTCAAAATGTCGGTGGAAACGTAGGCCGGATTTCCCAATCCGCCCTGTTTACAGCCGGATTGGGAAATCCGGCCTACCTTCTTGCCGACATTTTGAAATGCACCCAATTCGACTAAAATTTGGGGCATAGAATTATATCATCTTCATATTCCCCTAGGTAAGCTACTGAAAACTCAAACGTTCTTCTATTAAAATCAGACAATTCCCCAAGGTTGAGGTCATAGCTCATTCCTATCAGAACATTGTTGAATTCAATACCGAGAAGTGCAACAAAGGCATCCACCCTGAACGAGTCGTCATAATCCTTGACCGGTCTGGCGTAGCCACCAATATGCATGGCAATGCTTTTATATTCACTGGTATTGATTCTGACATTCATTCCAATATCCAACTTCAAGTGCTCATCTTGCAGATCAAAGATGGTGCGGGGCTGTAGCTGAATGCCATCCGTCAAAGGTAAATAAGCACTGAACTGTGCCGCATAGCGTATTGCAAGTTTGTTGTCCGGCAGCGTTGATTCAGCATCCGTATTGTGATAAAACGAGACCGTTGGCTGGGTAAAATGGTGCATTGCCCCACCAGCGAAAAACCTGGTTCTTGAATGTTGTGGCGAAAACACATAGTTCAATCCTACCGAATAGTCTCCAATGGCGAAATTGTTTTCTGGCAATCGTTCGTTCGATGGGTTGGAATAACCAGTTGTACCGTTAAACTGATCCTCAAAGGTTACATCAGCATAATTAATATTGCGCTGCATAACACCAGCCTGAAATCCCAGTGAAATATATTGTGTATTCTGAATATCCAGCGCTTTATGGTAAGCCCCAGAAATAGATATTTGGGTTGTACTGAATTCCAACACCCCAGCTTTGTCATTGAAAAAAGTGAGGCCAACAGCTGCAAAATCCTTGTACTTCGATTTGTTTTCACCCACCCTCCAGCGAAGGTCAAGCGCCGTCGAAAAAGTAGCATAAGGGTCATCCAAAGCAGCTGCCCATTGATCCCGGTAAATGGCCGAAACACGATACCTGCCTTCAAATGCTCCCGTGAGGGCAGGATTCAATGTCATTGGTGAAGCATAAAATTGACTGAACAATCGATCTTGGGCATTTGCCGAAAGGCAAAACACAACGAAACAAATTATAATTGATAAATTTCGAATCATTACTTAATGAGAGTTTTGAGTAGTAGCGTTTTGAGTTTTTGGGTTTTTGGGTTTTTGAGTGTAAAATATCGACAACCATACTCTACCTGACGGTTTTCCAGATTCCAGTCCCGTAGGGACAAAACATAGGTAATTCATTGCTTATTGGTTTTTCGTGGGGGTGGTTTGCGGGCCCGGTCGCCCCCCCCTGGCCCCGCCCCGCCCCCACGAAAAACCAATAAGCAATGAATTACCTAGGTTTTGTCCCTACGGGACTGGAATCTGGAAAACCGTCAGGTAGAGTATGGTTGTCGATATTTTACACTCAAAAACCCAAAAACCCAAAAACTCAAAACGCTACTACTCAAAACTCTCAT
>JAJCYI010000069.1 GCA_029263015.1 Saprospiraceae bacterium
GTCAGGCATTTGCCAAAAAGCTGAGACCTGTCTGGTTTTTTTTTTCATATAGGGCGTTTGGATTAATCAATCCGCCATATATTAAAAAAACAACCTGACAGGTCTGGGATGGAAATCCATTCATCCATTCATCCATTCAACCATTTTACCAATTGGTATATCCCGAAACCAAAAAGAAGCACCCCAATAAATTTATTGACCCATTTTGTCACCTGCTGTGATTTACTGAGTACTTTGTCCCCGAGGTATGCGTAAGCACCCAATAGTAAAAAAGCACCTGTTGCCGCACCGATCGAAAAAACCACTACACTTATGTTGTCTTTTTCGAGCCATCCATTCGTCACCAATAATGCACCATAAAACATCCAATAAGGGATAACCATTAAATTGAGGGAACTGATGAACATGCCTTTTAAGAATCCATTGCGCCTTTTTTCCGTATTTTGTTTTTTTTCTTTTTGAGGCTTTGCTTTCGCAAAAAAGAAAAAATAAATACCCGCCATGAAAAATATACAAATGGCAACTATTTGAAAAACATTGCTGAATGTTCCGCCACCTTCAAAAAGCCAAGTGCATTTCAACGCAACAAGAACTTGGAACAGTTCCACAAAGGCAGCTCCAAGCCCCACCCATATAGCCGCTTTTATTCCTTTTTGAATAGCAGTATGGGCAACTGCCATATTTATCATCCCAAATGGCAATGAGCCAATAAAGCTTAAAAAGATAGCTATAAAAAAAAGTACGATCATTTATTTACGATATTATAAATCAATCCAAGTGAAGGTGTTTTTTATAATTAAAATACACTTTCATCCGCTGAATAGTTTCTTTTATCGACATCCCTTTTAGTCCTTTCTTTTTTTGAATTTTATAAATTTTATAAATAATTTTCCAATGAAAATAAATAGCTTGGTATTTTTTCAAAAGGGGGAAACTGGGATCATAAATATGTGCCGGCTCCGAACCGATACCGTTGTATTCCATTATTTTAATTTTCCCTCCATTTTTTATATCTTCAATAGAATTGCATTTTATATCAAAACGGCCGTAATAAATATTTTGCATTTGAAATGCAATTTCATCAAACACCTCTGTCAGTCTTTTATCAATATATTCATTGCCATTCAAAAACATAGTGCCGCGGCAGTGATTTCCAATCGGTTCTAATTCAACCACTTTTCCACTACCAGGAATTTGTTTTAATAATTTGGGAAATTGCTTCTCGAAACGAGCAATCTGCAATTTTGCCCGAGGAATAAATTTCATCAATTCCTTTACCGTCAATTTTCCATCCCCAATTACTTTTAGCGTTTCTTTAATACAAATGGATGTTACTTCTCCAGTGCTTTGGTCTGGAAGCCGATGGTGCATAACAGACAATTCCATTGGCAACGAAATATATTCCTGTACTAAAAAATCAATGCTGTTTGCATTCAGGTACATCTCTAATTCTTGATCGTTTTTTATTTTTGAAACCAATATCCCTCTTTCCCCAATATCAGGTTTTGCAATAACCGGATATTCTAATCCGGCCTCAGTTATTTTTATTAAAAGCTGTGGAAATTTAATCCCCTTTTCGACAAAAACAGTAATTGGGATATTCTTTTCTGGAATGCGTTTTAATATATTGTATTTCGATTCGCCCCACATTCCTCCTGTTTCAATAACGGGATTAACCGCGCTAAAAAAAAACAATTTTCTCGCTTTTATGGCAAACCAAAGCCAAGTGATTATTAATGGAATATTGACTATGTACAAAGGCCAATATTCCCAATTGGTGAGTTTAATATAAAATATGGAATTTTTTATCTTGTGCAAAATTCCATTCGAGTTATTTTTCCTGTCAGTTATTGTCATGTTTGCGCAATCATCTCAAAGTCACTTCGTCCGCTAATTTTAATTTCCCACCTTTTATTACTTTTGCAGTAATTCCTCCGTGGCCCCTCATTGCATTATATCCACCCGGTCCAAAATTTTCCTCCATTCGGGAGCATGGATGGCAAAGTCCCGTCATTTCCAAAACCAAGTTACCTATTTTAAATTGCTTGTCTTTAAAAGACCACAAGTTGATCCCTGAAATTACTATGTTGCGCCGAGCAAGAGCTGGATCAATGTCCTTTTTCAAAATGGAACTCATTACACCTAAATGTTCTTTTTGGATTAAAGTCACTTGTCGTTTACCACTGAGGCCACCATAATGATCTCCAAATAACCCATCTTTTTCAGTGACCATAATTTCATCCACTAATTTAACAGCATTTCTTTTTTCAGGACGAATACCAATCCATTCTACTTTTCCAATTTGAGGTATATTTTGCATTAATTCTTTTAAGTTACTCATTGTTGGTTTAGGTTGATTGCAGTGAAATTTTTACTTTTTACTTTTTACTTTTTACTTGAACTTATTTTCCCTCACAACCCATATTCCTCTATTTTCCTATACAGAGTTGCCACACCAATGCCAAGTAGATCGGCAGCTTTGGTTTTGTTCCCTTTGGTGTATGCCATTACTTTTCGGATATGGAGATTTTCCATGGCGGCCAATTTTAGTGAATCAGCAGGGTTGCCAACATTTTCAACCAAAAAATCGAATGGGAGACAATCAACAGTAAGTTCATTGCCCGAAGCAAGAATAACAGCCCGCTCGATAACATTTTTCATTTCTCGGATATTCCCTTTCCAATTGTGGCCAATCAGGGCTTTTTGGAACGCGTCATCCATACCTGTTATTTGTCGGTTCATCTTGGTGGCATGCATATTTATAAAATATTGAGCAATGGGCGGTATATCTTCCTGACGCTCTCGGAGGGCGGGCAAACGGATGCTGAAAACCGAAAGGCGATAGAATAAATCAAGGCGAAAATTGCCTGTTTCACTCTCTTCTTGGAGATTACGATTGGTGGCAGCGATGATGCGGACGTTGACCTTGGTCTCTTTGGTTTCACCTACTTTTAGAAAAGTACCTGTTTCGAGCACCCGCAACAGTTTCGCCTGAAGTACAATGTCCATTTCACCTATTTCATCCAAAAAAATAGTACCTTCATTGGCCTCCTCGAATAGTCCGATCTTGTCCTTGTTGGCCCCCGTGAACGAACCTGCTTTGTGCCCAAACATTTCACTTTCCAGCAGATCTTTGCCCAATGCACTGCAATTGATTGCGACAAAAGGTTTGTGTTTTTGTTGGCTTTCGTAATGAATCGCTTGAGAAAACACTTCTTTCCCAGTTCCTGTTTCGCCTGTAAGCAAAACGGTCGTATTGGTGGATGCAACTTTTTTGGCCATATCCATCGCGTGAAGCATGGGTTTGGACCGGCCAACTATTTTATCAAAATTGAAACGCTCACTGACCTGCTCTTCAAGTTCTTGAACACGGAATTGCAGCAAAGCCTTGTCAACTGCTTTACTGACCAATGGGATGATTTTGTTGTTGTCGTCGCCCTTTGTGATGTAGTCGAAGGCACCGTTTTTGATGGCGGTCACACCGTCGGAAATAGTGCCAAATGCGGTATTGAGGATGACTTCACTATGCGGGCTGATTTTTTTGATCTCGGGCACTAGTTCCACCCCATTGGCATCGGGCAATTTGACATCACAAATGACAGCATGGATTTTTTCTTTTGCCATAGCTTTCAGCCCTTTCTGTCCAGTTTCGGCCCGAAACACATTATAACCTTCCAGCTTGATAATACGGGACAACAGATTGAGGATGTCTTTTTCGTCGTCTATAATGAGGATGTTAGCTTTCACTGGGTGGAAAGTTTTGAGTTGTTGAGTTACTGAATTTTGAGTTGTTGAGGGAATCAGGTTAAAAAAAGGAAAGATAGTAGTTGTTTGGGGGAAATTGGTTCTTGGTTCCAAGTTTTTGGTTCTTGGTTCTTGGTTGACTAAATCGTTTAACCATGAACCAAAAACCAAAAACAAGCATTCTGGAGCAACTTATTTATGACTTTTCATTTATCGAATCAAATCAATATACCCATTCAGCAACCCCGGTGCTTCCACTGTGCCAGTGACCCTTTGTTCGAATACCTTGCAAGTATAAAAATAAGTGCCAGCAGGAAGTTCTTTTCCATTGAGGTTCTCGCCCTCCCAGTTGATATTTGGGTCACGGGTTTCAAAAACGAGTTGTCCCCAGCGGTTGTAAATGTTCAGTTCGATCCTTTCAATAAAACAGAACGGATAAGGAATATAAAAATCATTGCTGCCGTCGCCATTGGGTGTGAAGGCGTTGGGCAAGGAAAAGTTCGGACAGTTGTCCACACAAAAAACATTGCTGAATATACTCTCATTTAAAAAAGTATCGAGTGCTGTCACGGCATAACAGCCAGCGATGCCACTATCAGGCTGGTGGTCGAACCTTGTAACACCCGAATCGTCAATAGAAGCGACAAAAGCCATTTCACCATCTTTGGTTGGAGTGAAATAAATATTGTAACTCACTACATCGTCCGTTTCGACACATAACTCCATTGGATTGATCCAATCTAAGTAATTAAACAGTTCTTCGCCATCTTCACAATTCCGGTTTTCATCACAAATATTCGTGACTTCCAATTCGGGTGGACAGGGCGGTACATTGTCTAAAGGAACGGCACATGCTTCTTGTGAAAGATTGATAAGCGGATCCGGAACGCCTTGGATTCCATAAGAACCATGTGCCCTGACGTAATAACAATATTCCCGGCCATTCAACAAGTCCAGGTCAGCATAAAAAGTATCCAGGACCGTGGCTATGGAATCCCAGTCCACACCATTCCATCGGAAAACATCGAATGTGTCATTGCCCCACGGCACATCAAACCGCCAAGAAAGGTTGTTGCGGTTGTCCGTCGGCTCTATTTCAAGATAAACAGAAGAAGCGCTCGGGGCATAACCAAGTGGTTCGGTTTCTCCCTTTACATAAAATGCGATATCATAGGTATAAGGACTTCCCTCCGTATTCACCGCTGGTGCTAGGTCAATGAATTGGGTGTCTGTCAACTCTGAATAGGTCGAGGCAGAAAAAGATGCGATGATATTTGTGCCGCCAGCCTGGAAACCTTCATTACGGATGAGATCGTAACGATAAGGGCCGTGGTTCAAAAGCGTATCCAAGTCTTCCGCAACTGGCTTTATCCATTGCACCTGAATCTCACCATTGGTTGACAAAGTTTTATTGACACTAACGTGGGTGATAAGAGGCACATCGCGGCTCAATTGTACACACACCTTATCCGAGGCAAGGCTCTCCACGATGTTGTACGCTTGTCCGGTTTCCGTGCGTTTCGCAAAACGGGCGAGGATTCGATAACAATAGGTACGGCCTCTTTCCACATCTGTATCAACATAAAAATACCGGCCACCTGTTTCATCTCGGGTATTGCCCAGCAAGCTGTATCCCGAACCGTCTAGCCCAGGGTTGCATACCTCTACCGTGAAATTATCGCCTTCCTTTCGCCAGACCGAAAAGCTCAGGAAAAAGTCATCTGCTGCACCTTCACATACATAGGGCAGCTCCCAGCTTACTTTTACCTGGCTGGAACTTGGTTGTGCCTGCACATCCAGTGGGGGCGGCCCGACGACTTTGATCCGCACAATTTTTGACGTGGCCAAGCCTGTCGAACCTGCTACATTTTGCAAAAGGAAATCATCCTCAGCTTTGAAAACAACCGTATAGTGCAAGTCGGAAATATGCTCACAAGTTGTTTCCCATCGGAAAATTTTACTCACAGGTTGGTTTTCATGAACAGCAGAGGGGTTGCCTTCTGGCCGCCATGTTTCCTCGTCATCCGCTGGGCTGATATCAAGGATGAAAGGAGAACCCAATGCCGATAATTTTATTTTATCTCCTGGATCTGGATCAGTGGCGATCACTTGAAAGAGTACAGTCTCGCCTGCCACAACGCATATCTCGTCGGGGGCAAGAATTTCAGGAGCGTGGTTGTCGTCACAATCCAATACCTCAATCTGCATATCCCGGACAGTGGTGTCTATTGCAATGCCATTCCTCCACGAGATGATAATCATGGCCACATTGTATTCGCCATGGGCCTGTGGAAAAAACCATGTCATCATGCCCGTGACAGCATTTATAGTGAAAGTACTGCCCTGGTTCCCATTTACATCTGGAGGCCAAATGTAGTTCGGCACTGGTACATTTACATCCTGAAACGGCTCGATCAATTCATAAGAAAGGCTATCACCATCTTCATCATAAGCCCCGGGATTATGAACAAAAGGTTCGCCAGAACAAGCATAATCAATTGGGGGGTTCAGCAAAAACGGGGTGCTGTTGCACCCTTGGCTCTGCCCACTGAAAAGCGTAAAACTAGTCTGGAGGTGGAACTGGACATTTTCCGATCCCGGCGGGTTCACGTTCAATATGCCCCCATTCCTGTTGGGGTCGGTCATCGAAACGGTGTAGCGTCCAGGACCGTCATAGATATGTTCAAGAATATACATATTGAATTTAACATCATTGGCCATTGGGTCTCCGTTGCCATTGGACCGAGCCACTACATCACATGTGCCATCCCCCCAACAAATGGTCACCGAATCTCGGTCTGCAGCCACGCTACTTGTCTTGGTCCAAGTGTTTACTGTACATTTTACGGTATTGCTTGTGCAGCCACCAATCTGTTGGATAACTATTTCCCCAGCACGGTTGTGCGTGGCAAAAGCTACCAAGGCATATTGAAAAAAGAAAGCAAGGGAAACGAGATGGCGTATATTCTTTTTCATTAATTCTAATTTTAGTATTGGAAATGAAAAATTACAGGGCAGGAATCATAATAAGTAGTCGAGTTTAAATAGTTTCCAGTTTTAGCGAGTTGATTCCTGCCTGCCGGCAGGCAGGTTTTTGAAGAGCAAGGCAAAAATTTTTAACATAGCCAAGCTACGTTCAAAATTTTTAACACAGCTATTCGGAAAAAGCAGCCGATAAAAGCAGAAATTATTTAACCTCGACTACTTATATCAACACAAAGCAAAACTCCTTTCACTTCCTTCTATGTAAACTTTGTTCCAAAATAAGACAAAAATTACTAGAATGAAAGATGATTCCTTTTAACCAATGGTTTTTATTAGAGAACGGTCTATGCTTGATAGTAGTTTGTAACGTGGGTGACTTAATTCTTGAAATGAGCAAATTGATAAGTATTTTAAGAAACCGACCTGTTTTGTCCAAATGTTTCTCCCATTTTTAGTATAATCGCCCAGCAATTGGCCTGATCGCCAATTTATTTAGAATAGGTTGGGTTTTTCATTCGGAATATAGAACCCCAACATATTCATGGCTGTTTTAAAATTTTCCCATATGGCAATTCCAATTGAAAATCTCACCAAGCGGTATTATACCATTGGAGAACTCGCCGGAATGTTCAACGTCTCCAAGTCACTCGTGCGGTTTTGGGAGCAGGAGTTTGACTACCTCCGGCCATATAAATCCAGCAAAGGGGAACGGCGTTTCACACAGGAGAATATCCGTCAATTCGAGGCCATCTATGTCCTCGTAAAAGAAAAAGGCTATACCCTTGCCGGCGCAAAGCGAATCCTAAAAGAACAGAAAGATTTTCTTCAACAAAAAAAAGATGCCCTGCAAACATTGCAGCGACTGAAGGGTTTTCTCGAAGACCTGAAATTTCAAGTATGATTGATAATTGCTGATTTATGATTTATTAACACAGCCATCAATCATCGATCACCAATAAAGATTCATGCACTTTGCCTCCAATCCAGCGCTCCCTTTCATATTAAAAAATTGGCAAGGCAATCCCGTGAGCAGCACCGGGCGATTTTTTCACCCAGAATATCCTTTCGAACTGAACTGGAAGGATGTGGCCAAATGGAAGAGCAAACCAAACCCTTATGCAAAGGCTAAAAAGACAGAAACTTGGCGAGCGTCAGTCGTCAAGGATGATGGTTTTTTGCAACACGACAGAGATGTGTTTGTGTGGCTCGGTCATGCTTCTTTTTTCTTTCGGATGAATGGGCGAAACATTTTGGTGGATCCTGTATTTGGTAAATTGTCAGCCTTGATGCCCCGGTATTCAGATTTGCCCGTTCCCATTTCCAAATTAAAAAAACTGGATTACATTTTTCTCACGCACGACCACCGCGATCATTGCGATATGCCCAGTTTAAAAGAACTGGTAAAAAACAACCCACAGGTAAAATTCGTGACTGGACTGGGCATGTCCACTGTGCTTTCTTCATTTGTTAAAAAACAGGCTATCACTGAAATGGGTTGGTATCAGCAATTTGAAGACGAAGCCATTGGCCTCAAAATCACCTATTTGCCTACCCGTCACTGGTGCCGGCGTTGGCTCACAGATACCAATCGCCGCCTTTGGGGTGCATTCGTTTTTCAAACCAATGAACGAACCATTTATTTAGGTGGGGATTCAGGATATGGTGAGCATTTCAAAAAAACGGCTTCCCTTTTCCCCAAAATTGATTTTGCCTTTTTGGGTATTGGTGCTTTCGCCCCAGTTTGGTTCATGCAATCGTTCCACATGAATCCCTCGGCTGCTTTTGATGCTTTCCAAGATTTAAAAGCCAAACACATGGTACCCATGCACTTTGGCACTTTTGACCTATCGGACGAGCCGCTAGGAGAGCCGCTGCGGTTGATGAAGGGAATTGTGAAGGAAAAGGGCTTGAACGGGGAGGTAGTGTTTAACAAGATAGGGGAGGCGATGACTTATTTGTAACGCAAGTGGCTTAGGCCAAAGGCTGGGGAAACGAGCGGGGAAGACAGCTCTTACTTGTAATCCAATATCGAAAACACTTCTCCACAAAACCCATAATCCACTTCTACATTAGAGGCTACAACGGCTGTTCTCTTTCCCAGGTATTTTTCGATCAAATAGAGGTACCAGTCCACCCCTTGTTTGTCAAGATTGGTGGTTGGCTCATCAAGTAAGAGCAGGGAAGAATCTGAGCAGAAGGCAAGGGCTAGTTTCAAACGTTGTTTCATGCCCGAGGAAAAATGGCGGACTTCTTTGTTTTTAGCCTTTGGGAAAGCCAACAATTCAATCAGGTCATCCGTGGCCATCCCCTGTTTTAAAGGTTTAAATTTTTGATGAAATTGCAATGTTTCCAAGAGGGTGAATTCTTCAATCAGATCAATGTACGGAGCAGCATAGCTCACCTGTTTATATACCTCGTCCGTTGCTATTATTTTTTCACCGCTAACAAATTCCAATCTTCCTTTGGAAGGCGACAAGTGTCCTGACAACACTTTCATCAATGTGGACTTACCGCTCCCGTTTGGCCCAGTCAAAGCATAGTGCTTGGCCTGTTGGAAGCAACAATCGATTCCTTTAAAGATCCAGTCATAACGATAGCGCTTGGAAACTTGATGAAGAGTGATCTGCATGGTTACATAGTTACATTGCTTCATGGTTGTATGGTTTCATTGCTGGGGGGCTACAGAAAATGAGTATTGGGGGAAAGAACAAAAGTGACGCTTTTCTAAAAAGCGTCACTTTTATGGCCGGTATTTTCCAGAAATTGATTTCCCGGAACTGCCTCAACCATGAGACAATGAAACCATGGAACAATCAATTTTTATCTCCGACCATTCATGTTTTGGAAGCCCCGCATGATGCCCCGATCAGCACGGCGGATGAATTCAAGGATGTAATCCCTTTCAGGAGTAACATCTATATCGGTCTCGATCAATTCGACAGCTTGGGATGTATTGTTGCCCTTTACAAAAAGGATGCGATAAACATCTTGGATGTGACGGATTTGTTGCAAAGAGAATCCGCGGCGGCGCAAGCCAACAGAATTGATGCCTGCATACGAAAGCGGCTCACGGGCAGCTTTCACATATGGGGGCACATCTTTCCGAACCAAACTCCCACCTCCAATGAAACAATGGAGGCCAATTTTTACAAATTGATGTACGGCAGTAAGGCCGCCCAGAATAACAAAATCTTCTATTTCTATATGGCCGGCAAGAGTCACACCGTTGGCCAGCACACAGTTCCTTCCAATATGGCAATCATGCGCTACGTGAACGTATGCCATAAGGAGCGAACCACTTCCGATGCGAGTAATTTGGCTCGCTTTCGTGCCTCGGTTAAGGGTCACATATTCACGAACGATGACCCGATCTCCCAGTTCCACAAGGCTATATTCACCATCGTATTTTAGGTCTTGGGGGACAGCACCAACTACAGCGCCTGGAAATATTTTACACGCTTTGCCTATCCTCGCTCCATCCATGATGGTCACATTGGGGCCGATCCAAGTGTTGTCACCAATCACGACATCAGCGCCAATGGTCGTGAAGGGTTCAACAGTCACATTATGACCGATTTTTGCATTTGGGTGTATGTACCTCATCCCCTGCCCGCTTCCATTTAGATCGGGCAAGACCTGCGGTTGTTCAGTAGTAATTTTCATTTCTAATGTTTACTATTAAAATTTGGTGTTCTAAAAAAAAAAGGAAATTAGAAATTGGATATTGCCTGAATGATTGATTATCAGGTGTTTAATCAAATCCAATTATCAGAATAATCTTTATTAATGCTTTGTCTCTGGAACGATGTATAAATAAATGTTCCCTTGAAAAATCTTAGAAGCCGTTTTAAGGAAATTTGTGAATTGACTCCAATCACCTTCTATGTTTCATTCATGGCTTCTTTATTATTCCACACGACACTTTAACGTCTCTTTAACTATCAACGCTTCCTTTTATTGCACAAAATATTGATGAAATCTCCTGTCGCTATCGAAATAAGCGGTTGGTTAATTGGCTGACATAAATCAATTTTACCCAACCACCTCAAAACTACCCGTTCACAACGACCGCTTCTTTTTCTTTCTCTTCTTTTCTGCGAACAATTTGCGCGATCATTTCCCCTTCCGAAACGAGCTTATTGCCGACGAAAGCAGTACCATGCATACGAACCAAACCTCGCCTGATAGGGGCAGTAAGCACCATTTTTAAAATCAAAGTATCGCCGGGCACTACTTTTTGTTTGAATTTAGCGCCATCTATTTTCACAAAATATGTATCCCAGTTGCCCGGATCCCCCACCTGCGACAAAGCCAAAATGCCCCCGGCTTGTGCCAGTGCCTCCAATTGCAATACCCCAGGAAAAATAGGATTACCGGGAAAATGCCCCTGGAAAAACTGCTCATTAAAAGTTATGTTTTTGACCCCTACCACATAATCTTCGCCCATGTCGATGATCTTGTCCACTAGCAAAAAGGGATAACGGTGCGGGAGAAATTTGGCGATTTCCACCGCTGTATAAATAGGTTTAGCGTTAGGGTCGTATTTTGGCACACCCTTCAAGCGGCGTTGCTCGTTGTATACTTTCTTCAACATCTTGGCAAATTCGACATTGACGGTGTGTCCCGGCTTAGTCGCCATGATCTTCCCTTTAATCGGCTTGCCCACCAATGCGAGGTCGCCAATCACGTCCAACAATTTATGCCGGGCTGGTTCATTGTTAAAATGAAGTTCGTTCGTATTGAGAATGCCTTCCTTATCAATATGGATACTTGGCTTATCCAGTTTTTTGGCAAGTGTATCCAACTCCTGCTGATCCATCAGCCGATCAACGATCACAATGGCGTTGCTCAGGTCACCCCCTTTAATCAAGTCATGTTCAACAAGGTATTCAAGCTCGTGCAGGAAAACGAAAGTACGGGAAGGTGCAATTTCGTCGGCAAATTTTTCAATAGCGTCAAGTGAAGCATATTGTTTTCCCAATACTTTTGAATCAAAATCTATCAAGGTAGTCACCTGGAATCCATCGGCAGGCAGGGCAATCAATTCAGCCCCTGTATTTTCATCATAATAACGGAGAGGTTCTGTAATCTCAAGGTATTCCCTCGCCTTTTCCTGCTGTTCAAAACCAGCGTCTTTTAATACTTTGACAAAAGGAATAGCGCTCCCGTCCATAATTGGAATCTCAGGCCCATCCAGTTCTACTCGCACATTGTCTATGCCAAGGCCAAACAAGGCTGCCATCACATGTTCAATGGTGCTAACATGAATTCCGTTTTGGCGAATGGTCGTGCCCCTCAAGGTGGAAACAACATTCCCCGCCTCTCCACGGATGACTGGTTGGTCTTTGAGATCAACCCGTTGAAATCGGATACCGGTATTCACTTCTCCTGGATGGAAAATCAAAGTCACCTCTTTGCCGGTATGTAGTCCGACGCCTTTGAGCGTAGCCGTTTGTTTAATCGTGCGTTGGTTCATAATATTTTGGTGATTGGCAATCGGCAACCATCGATCCGAAATGGGTGGCCCATTCCCTGATCGCTGGTCACAGGTCACTTATCACGAAGTTTCTTTTCCAGTTCATTAACCTTTCTATACAAGTCCGGCAGTTTTTTGAAAACAGCATAGGACTTCAAATAGTCTTTGTAAGCTATAGCTGGAGAGCCATAAAAAGCTTGGTTTGGTTCTTTGATAGCCGCCGCAATACCACTTTGGGCCTGTACTTGTGTGCCATCGGCCACATCAATGTGCCCGACAAAACCAGCTTGTCCTCCAATACGGCATTGCCGACCAATCTTGGTGCTGCCAGCAATGCCGGCTTGCGCAGCAATTACTGTGTTTTCGCCAACCTCCGCATTATGTGCTACCATAATCAGGTTGTCCAGTTTTGCACCTGTTCGTATTATAGTTGAGTTCATCGTTGCTCGGTCAACAGTCGTATTGGCCCCTATTTCGACATCGTCTTCAATGACTACATTGCCAATTTGAGGTATTTTTCGGTAACTCCCGTCTGATTGTGGGGCAAAACCAAAACCATCGCCCCCAACGACCACATTGGCATGTAAAACACAGCGGTCGCCAATTTTACAACCATGATAAACTTTCACGCCAGGATACAGCACACACCCATTTCCAATCTCCACATTTTTACCTATAAATACTTGTGGGCTTAATATAGTCTCGTTCCCAATGCTCGCACCTTCTTCAATTACGGTATAAGTTCCTACTGAAACATTCAATCCCAACTTGGCACTTGGATGGACAAATGACCGTTCTGAAACTTGTCCATTTGATCGTTCGCTGGCTCCAAATTTCTCTAATAATTGCCTAACCGCCTCGTAAACATCATCAACCCTGATTAATGCAGAGGCCGCAACGGGCTTAGCTGGCTCAAAGGATTTATTGGCTAATAAGATAGATGAGCGGATGCTGTAAGCATAAACTTCATACTTCGGATTGCCCAAGAAAGTAAGAGCCCCTTCCCCTCCTTCTTCTATTTTACCTGGCCGGTCAACAACTACATCCCCGTCGCCCTCCAGCGCACCACCCAAGAGGCGGGCTATTTCTTTAGCAGTTAATTGCATGGCACAAAGATAGTCAGCAGGATGCACAGCACAGTAGGTCGTTTATGTTTTTTTACTTTAGAAAGACCATAGACTCTTGGGAGTATAACTAATTTTGCTGCAAATCTAATGATTTGAAAAAAATAACAATAGGAACAAGAGGGAGCAAACTTGCCTTATGGCAAGCATATTACACCCAGCGCCAACTCGCCGAAATAGGAGTTGAAGCCGAACTCAAAATCATCAAAACGCAGGGCGACAAAATCCAACATTTGGGTTTTGACAAATTGGAAGGCAAAGGCTTTTTTACCAAAGAAATTGAAGATGCACTGCTACTGGGCGAAGTGGACATGGCCGTTCATTCTATGAAGGACATGCCAACTACCCAACCTGACGGACTGGTGCTTGCTGGGGTTTCCTATCGCGACAATCCTGCCGACTGGTTGCTTATTCGAAAGGAATCTTTGGCCAATGAGCAACTTTTCAACCTAAAAGAAAAAGCAATTGTGGGGACTTCTTCTGCCCGCCGAAAGGCGCAAATGATGGATTTTCGCGCCGATATTGAGTTGAAAGATATTCGGGGGAATGTCCCCACCCGCGTTGAAAAACTGCGTAACGGGGACTTTGACGCAATCATTCTGGCGGGGGCAGGAATTAGCCGACTAGAACTAGATGTCTCTGATTTGACTGCTGTAAAATTCAACCCTAAGGAATTCACCGCTGCTCCGGCACAGGGCGTACTTACCTTTCAATGTTGTGAAAACGATCTCGAAACCCGTCGGCTCGTAAAACAACTGCACCATCCAGAAGTGGCTGCAGTCACAAATGTGGAAAGAAAAATATTGAAACTGTTTGGAGGTGGCTGCCACATGCCCTTGGGCGCTTATTGTGAGCAGGATAAAAATGGGAACTACCATGTTTGGGCTGCTTTTGCAGAAACATGGGATAAGCCCGTGAAACGGGTGCGATTGTCGTCCAGTACCAGTTTTAATTTGGCAGAAAGTGTGATCGAAAAATTAACGTAGAAAAGGTTTTACACCCACTCTTACCATGAAAAAGGTCTTCATTTCACGACAGCAAACACAGGCAAGTGTGTTTCGTAAAGCACTGACTGACAAAGGCTTTGAGGTACACGGAGAGTCTTTGATTGAAATTTCTGCTGCTCCTTTTAGCAGTTTTCCGGAAGTAGATTGGATTTTTTTTTACAGCAAAAACGGCGTTAAACATTTTTTTGAACAGCTTGAAAACCCTCTTTCCCTTCCTCCAAAATTTGCTACCATCGGCCCTGGTACCGCAGACTATATGGAGGAGCATTTCGCCCACCCAAGTTTTGTTGGGGATGGTCACGCCGAAAATACCGCCAAGTTATTTTTAGAAAAAGCAAAAGGGGGGAAAGTGTTGTTTCCCCGAGCAAAAACCAGCGAACGATCTGTACAAAAGTGGCTGGGGAACGGTGTCACCGCAATCGATCTAGTCGTTTATGAAAATTCACCCAAGAAAGATTTTGAACTGCCCGACTTTGATTGTCTGGTTTTTACAAGCCCAATGAATGCAACCACCTATTTTACGAAAAAAAAATACAGGGAGAACCAACAGGTGGTTGCCATAGGTAATGCGACCGCCTCGACATTAAATGATTTGGGAATTAAAAATGTCATTATTGCTGACAAGCCAACCGAACCAAGCCTTGTGGCTGCCATTTTGAAGATCAAATAAAAGATTCTTATCTTCCAATAAAGATTAATTTTTGGTTCTTTGACAAATCCCGTGGAGGCATATCCAAACAAAAGGGCAGGTCGTTAATTAGAATATGTAAATTATTTAAAACCAACGACTTGTACAGAATGAAAGTTGACAACTTTTCAAAAGTTGTCAACTTTGAACCCATATCCACGGGATTTGTCAAAGAACTTAATTTTTCAACTCAAACTCACTCCGATATTCAAAACAACATCCTCAAACAATTCCACTTTTTCACCATCTACACTGTCATTTAGCGAAAGCGAAGTAGCCAAAACCTCTCCTTTGATATAATCGCCAAACTGCTCGATGGCAGCATTCAATTTTTCATGCGCTTCGATGCGGACGGCAATTTTATCAGTCACGTTAAAGTCACTGTTTTTTCGCAAATTTTGGATACGGTTCACCAATTCCCGGGCAGTTCCTTCGGCGATCAAGTCATCGGTCAAAGTCACATCCAGTGCCACCGTCAACGGGCCATCAGTAGCCACGAGCAGGCCGGGGACATCTTCAGCGGTTATTTCAAAATCTTCAACGGTCAGCTCGTGTTTTTCACCATCTATATCAAGGGTGTATGCCCCCGATCTTTCCAAGGCTGAAATCTCATCCTGAGTGAAGCCTGCTATGGCCTGGGCAGCGGACTTCATGTTTTTGCCAAGGCGGCGACCCAATGTTTTGAAGTTCGGTTTGATCTTCTTCTTGATGACACCACTTGTGTCGGTGATGTATTCAATATCCTTGATGTTCACTTCTGCAAGAATGAGGTCTTTCACGCCTTCAACATGTTGGATAAAACTTTCGTCCAAAATGGGCAACATCACTTTTTGCAGTGGCTGGCGTACCCTGATGCTTTCTTTTTTGCGCAGCGAAAGGATAAGCGAGGAAATGCGCTGGGCATAGTCCATTCGCTGCTCCAAAGCATGGTCGATACGGCCAGGATCATTTTCCGTCAGATTGGACAAATGCACAGAATCATGTCGCAGTGGCGTGTCATTTGCCTTCGCTTTAACACGAATCGGATCGGTCAAGTTTTTATACAACCAATCCGCAAAAAAGGGCGCTACGCAGGAGGTCAACTGGCCAACAACCATTAGGCACTCGAATAGTGTCTCGTAAGCGACTTGCTTATCTTTCGACATTTCACCTTTCCAAAAACGGCGACGGCTGAGGCGCACATACCAGTTTGACAGGTGGCTGTCCACAAAATCTTCAATGGCACGGCAGGCGCGGGTCGGCTCATAGTCGTCCATTGCTGAACGATATTCACTCACCAGGCTGTACAATTTGGACAAAACCCAACGGTCAAGTTCGCTGCGCTCCTCCATAGGCACGGTGTTCATTTCGTCCATAACCCAATTATCAATATTGGCGTAAAGTGCAAAAAAGCTATACGTATTGTAAAGTGTACCAAAAAACTTTCGCTGCGTTTCCTGAATACCGGCTGTGTCAAATTTCAGATTGTCCCAAGGCTGTGAATTCGAGATCATGTACCAGCGGGTAGCGTCGGCCCCAAACTTCCCGATGGTCTCAAATGGGTCAGCGGCATTGCCCAAACGCTTGGACATTTTGTTACCTTTTTTGTCAAGTACCAGTCCGTTGGAAACAACATTTTTGAAAGCCACACTGTCGAACACCATCGTTGAAATGGCGTGTAAGGTATAGAACCAGCCACGAGTTTGGTCAACGCCTTCTGCTATGAAATCTGCGGGATAGCTCACTTCAAAGGGCGTTTTGAATGGTCGATCATCACCCGCTTCCATTTTTCCGTAGTCCAACCCCCACTGTGCATATGGCATAGAACCACTGTCGAACCAGACGTCGATGAGGTCGAGTTCTCGATAAAAGACTTTGCCTTCATCATCTATGAAAATCACATTGTCAATGTATGGTCTGTGCAAGTCCAAACTCTCGATTTCATCAGAAAGTGGTGTGAGGATTTCACTAAGTAAATCAAAAGGGACATTGTATTTTCTCCAATCTGAAAGGTCAAACCGTTTTTTATTGATTATCTTTTTTAGTCCTTGAAAATCAATCCGTCTATCCCTTTCATCTTTTCCTAATCCTCCATTGTACTTCTTAACTTTTTCAAAGAACCATTTAAACTGATTAGATTTGTTGATGCGGTAAAAGTTCTCGTAGTTTTTTCCCATCAAGTAAAACCACCCTGTCATTTTAAATTCTTCTAAACTTCCGGTGCATTTCTCCTGCTCGCCGTCAGCCGTACGCCAGATCGGTAACGGGATTCCCCAGTAGCGACTGCGACTGAGGTTCCAGTCCTGGAGGTTTTCGAGCCATTTTCCAAAACGGCCTTCGCCCGTACTTGCAGGTTTCCAGTTGATGGTTTTGTTCAGTTCGTACATGCGCTCTTTACATGCCGATGTTTTCACGAACCAACTATCAAGTGGATAGTATAAAACAGGCTTGTCGGTACGCCAGCAATGGGGGTAGTTGTGTACGTATTTGGCAACGTTGAGTGCTTTGTTTTCTGTTTTCAACTTTATCGCAATGTCGATGTCGACTGGACGGAAATCTTCCTCGTCTTTGTAATTTTTGACATACCTTTCTGAAAATTCGCCAACAGTAGATTTGAACTTGCCTTGTTTGTCGACCAGCGTCAATGCACCAATACCATTGGCCTTGGCAGCCTTCATATCGTCTGCACCAAAACTAGGTGCTGTGTGAACGATGCCTGTTCCGTCTTCGGTGGTCACGAAATTGTCGAGGACTACACGATGGGCGTCGGTGTGATACTCGCCGTCATTGCCTAGCAGGGGTTCTATTTCGTTGCCAAAATCGAGAAGCGGCTCGTAGCGGATGCCTTTTAATAGTTCTCCCTTGTGACTATATGTGAATCCCATCCTTCTAAAAGGAATTTGTTTGTCACCATCTTTATACTGTAGAACCTCATTTAGATGCTCATTCTTAATTTCAATCCAATTTTTACCAGAAAACCATTTATCTATTAAGTCTTCGGCAAGTAGTATATATTGATGCTGATATGTATAAGGATTGAAAGTTTCTACTAACTCATAAATAATATTGGGACCGACAGTTAATGCCGTATTTGAAGGCAGTGTCCAAGGTGTTGTTGTCCATGCTGCAATAAATACGTTATCCAGCATTTCTATTCCCATTGAACGAGGAACTCTAAATAGTCCAGAGGACTTCTCGTCTTTCACTACTTTAAAAAGAGCAGCCACCGTCGTATCGGAGATTTCTTTATACGCACCGGGCATGTTGAGTTCATGCGTACTCAGGCCTGTTCCAGCAGCGGGTGAGTAGGGCTGGATGGTGTAACCTTTGTACATTAAACCTTTGTCATAAAGCCGTTTCAGCAACCACCAAACACTCTCGATATATTCATTTTCATAAGTGATATAAGGGTTCTCCAAATCCACCCAATAGCCCATTTTACGAGTGATATCGTCCCACTCATTTTTATACCGCATCACTGTTTCCCGGCATTTTTGGTTGTACCCATCCACGGAAATTTTATCAGTACCGATGTCTTCTTTGGTTATGCCGAGTTCTTTTTCCACACTCAGTTCGATGGGTAGGCCGTGTGTGTCCCAGCCACCTTTGCGATCTACCCGCTTGCCTTTCAGGGTATGGTAGCGGCACACCAGGTCTTTGATGGTTCTGGCTATCACGTGGTGGATGCCGGGTTTGCCGTTGGCGCTGGGGGGGCCTTCATAAAAGACGAATGGGTTGTCTTCTGGGCGTTGCTCGACACTTTTTTCAAATACCTTTTCCCGCTCCCAAAAAGCGAGCATTTCTTTATCTATTTCAGGAAGGTCGAGTTTTTTGAATTCCCTATACATGGTGAAATATTTTATACGTTTTGAAATTGAGGTGCAAAAGTAACAAAACAAAAAGCCCTGACAAGTTGCAACTTGTCAGGGCTTTTTGTTTTTCAAAATAGATCAGCACTCACAAGTTGCGTGGCAACCCGATGATAATAATACTGATAATTATATTTGTGAAATGGTTCATCCTTAAATCAATAAATGCAAAGTTAGGAAAGTAGGATCAACCCTCCCACAACTCACCTTGCAATTCTGCCACTTGCCAGTATATTTTGGCCAGTGGCAAATCAAAGCCAATGGAGTGCAGCCGGATCGAATCTTTCATTTCATTTTTGGATGTTATTTTCCAGAGTTCTTCTTCCTCATTTTGTTTAAAATAACCATCCACCCATGGTTTGTACTGGTCAATAAGGACATATTCCTTAAAAGAAGGAAGCGAACGATAAAAAGCAAACTTATCTCCCTTATCGTAATCTTCTGTGCTATCTGAAGACACTTCAAATATGAGCGCCGGGTTCAGTATGGTATCGGTTCGCCCTCCCCAGTATTCTAATTTTTCACAAACAACCAAAGCATCAGGGTAAACAAAGCGGTTAAATCTTTCAATCCGTATTTTGGTGTCACTGTTCAGTACGACATACGGCAACTTATTTTCTTCAAACCAATTATTAAGAATAGAAGTAATATTCACGGCAATTTTGTTGTGGGGTATGCTTGCGCCTGGCATAGGAATGATTTTTCCGTTGTGAAATTCGTGTTTATCAGTTGCCTTTCCTTCTATGGCAAAGTACTCCTCCAAACTATATCTTTTTTGCTGGGCCGATGTGGTTACCATGGTTTTTTATTTTTTTCAATTCCAATTTGCTTCGATAATTTATTTTCAAAGTTCGGGTATTTCATTTTAAAAACAAAAAGGCCCCTCATTTTGTACATTCGCCGATCACCAAATTTAATAAACTCATGACACCACTCTGGGGCATCGACCTTGGCGGCACCAAAATAGAAGGCATTGTCATTGAAAACATCGAAAGCATGAACGTGCTCAAACGTATGCGCCTGCCGACAGAAGCTGACCGAGGCCATAAACATATCATTCGCCAAATCAAGAGACTGGTAGATATGTTGATTGACGAAACTGGAATACTGCCTAAAAAAATCGGCATAGGCACCCCCGGCACACTTGACCCATCGACTCAAAACCTGAAAAATTCCAATACCGTCTGCCTAAATGGAAAGCCTCTAAAATCCGACCTGGAAAAACTGCTCGGCATCTCTGTAGAAATGGCCAATGATGCCAATTGTTTCGCACTTGCAGAAACCAAATTAGGCACAGTAAAAGAAGTGATGCCCAATGCTAAAGTTGTTTGGGGCACCATTATGGGCACAGGTGTCGGGTCCGGGATTGTCATCGATGGGAAGATATTAGGCGGCAGGCATGGCATCGGCGGTGAGTGGGGGCACATGTTCCTCGACGTTAGCGGCGGACCATGTTATTGTGGAAAAACGGGGTGTGTCGAAACGGTGATTTCTGGCACTGCTCTCGCCAAATATTATAATGCTAGGTCAAACATAAATTTAAAACTTCCTGAAATCGTGGAAAGGTATTACAACGGCAAAGACCAATTGGCTGTTGAGACAATAAATCGGCTTCTTTATTTTTTTGGTCGGTCAGTGGCCAATGTCATTAATGTGCTCGATCCCGATGTAGTGGTGCTCGGCGGGGGGCTTGGGAACATTGACCTGCTTTACAAAGAAGGGGTGGAGTCGGTTAGGCAATTCGTTTTCAATGATAAATTGGACACCTTGTTTTTAAAACCAAAACTGGGGGACAGCGCTGGTGTGTTTGGAGCGGCATTGCTATGCCTTGATTGGGAAAGTAGTCGAGTTTAGGAAGTAGGAAAAAAATAATTTCCACTTTTCATTGAAATAAAAATCCCGAATGCTCAAATTGAGCATTCGGGATTTTTCAGGTAAAGGCTTGGAAACCATATTCGCTAGCCCTTCTTCGGAATCTTGATTTCATAAGTTTTCTTCTTACTGTTCGTCAATTTATAGCTCAACAGCCAGGGGTTGTAAACTTTCAATAAACGGTAGGTCGTGCCATGCTCCTTGGCAAAATCCCCTAAACTCGGAATCGAACCATCGACCTGAACGACGGAGTAGTCGTCAAGTGGTTGGTACTTTTCCTCTTCTGGGATGTCAAACCCAAATTTTGCAGGATCCTCCAACACCTCCCTGATCGCCAAAATTCGGAAGATATATCGGCTGGTTTCTTGGTTCAAATTCAGATCAAAGTAATTGGAGAATTTTTGCTTTTCCGATTCTTTTGCAAAACCACTTGGCCCCATATTGTAAGCAGCAGCAGTATTTGTCCAACTCCCGAATTTTTCATGGTACCTTTTCAAATACTGACAGGCTGCACGGGTCGCTTTCTCTAAATGGTAACGCTCGTCAACTTCTGAATTCACCTCTAACCCATAATCACCAGCAGTACCTTTCATAAATTGCCAGAACCCCTTAGCGCCAGCAGGAGAAGTCACATTACCCAAATTACTTTCTGCAACTGAGAGATATTTGAAATCATCAGGAATGCCATGCTCGTTCATTATTGGTTCAATGACCGGAAAAAAACGGGTCATCTTTTTTAAGTTCAATATGGTGGAAGTGTGGTAATAAGTGTTCACGATCAACTCCCGCTCCAGTCGCTCCCGCACATCAAAATTCTCGACAGGGATTCGCTCCCCTGCAAACCAATATTCATCTGTTGCATCGACAGACGGAATATAAATTGAGCGGTTGTAAACAACTGTAGGATCGGTGGGGGGAACTTCATAAGAAGCAAAAATTGCAACGGTAGCAAAGGCGGCCATTACGGCCAGGTAATATTTAAGGGTGTTTCTCATAGGTGTAGTTTTTATATGTTGAATTATTGAAAACTTGAAAGCCTGCTAAAATTTATCAATTGGCAAAAGAGCAAACCTTACTTCCTTTTATAAATCGGCACGGTAGAACAAGGCTCCCCGTACATGATACTTTTTGCATGAGGTTGCAATTTCCGTGTCAATTCCACATAAGCGGATGGCGGAACGGGTTTTTCACCACAACCTTTGATGACGATGCGCTTGCCATCGTATTCTTTTTCTTCTATGGCAGTCAAGGCTTTTTGAAACGATGTTTTATAAAATTCATCCGCTGTCCCTTGGAAGATATCATTTGCAAATGGTGCAGCACATACGGCCACCAGCATATACGCCCAAACAGGAATAATGGCATCTGCCGAGCAAAAAATCACCAGGTTTTTACCTTTGTACTGCTCCCAGTCATGCTCTTTCAAGGCTTCCCGAAAGTCCTTTTCTTTCAGAATCAACTCCATGAACAAAAAGCCCTTTAAGTCGAATGTAGCTAATTCTTCTTTCGGAAAAAAATCTTCCAGGTTTAAGGTGATTAATCCACTTGCAGCTACGCGGTTCACCAATGGTTTATCTGTTGTCTCCATAATATTGATTGAATGGCTCGATGAGTGAATGAACTACTCTTCCTCCTCATGCTTGTTTTGACCATTGATTTTTGAATGTTGAGCAGGAAAAAAAATGGCAGCTCCAATAGCTTCCCCTATCCGTTCACTCATGGTCGTTTGTTTTTCAAAACCAACTTCCTGACGTTGGCTTGGCATGGCAAACACCGCTTCACCTTCCTCTTCGATCGGCGCACGTTCACCAATTTCCTGGTCAGGATCTTTGAAATCTTTGAGCTGCGGGAGATCTTTCAGGTTTTTCAGGCCGAAATAATCCATGAACCTTTGGCTGGTGCCATAAAGCAGCGGCCTGCCCGGCCCTTCACTCCGGCCCACAATGGAAACAAGTTCTTTCTCCAGAAGTTTTTGCAAGGAATAATCGCAGCTCACTCCCCGGATAGCTTCCACCTCACTTTTAGTAACGGGTTGTTTGTATGCAATAATGGAAAGGGTTTCGAGAGCCGCTCTTGAAAGGCGCTTTTTAGTTGTCTGTTTTAGCCAGGTGGCAATGATACCATGATAAGCGCCTTTGGTCATAAATTGAAACCCACCACCTATTTCCACCAGTTCGATAGCCGATTCTTGTTGGGCAAAACGATCCCGAACTTGATCAATTGCAGACTGCACATCGTCAGTGGAAAACGGCGTTTCGAGAGATTCTCCAAGACATTCCGTAATGTCATTAAACGAAACAGGTGTGTCTGTTGCAAAAACCAGCGCTTCTATATGTTGTGATATTTTTTCCAAATCTATCTGTAAATGTAAAAATGAGTATTGAAAGGAATTCAGTTAGGATCGTCCAAATAATAACTTCCCCATTTAGACGGTCCAAAGGACAGCAAAGGTAAAAATTCCCATACACTCCCTCACCTACTGCCAACAATCTTCCTTTACCTTTTTTTGAAATGGCAAGCTATGGGTCAAGCGGGAATAGGATAGTTCATTGTGATCCGAATTCTTGTCTTTGGTGGTATTTTGAAAATAAAAGTCAGCCAATCCGCCAATGCCTCCCAAGTCGAAAGCAACCTGCACCTTGCATTTTACAATCTGAGGGGCTTCATCGGGATGTAATGCCAGGTGCTTTATCGCAACCCTTTCCTGGTAAACTTGAACCTGCTGTTTGGTTGGTCGTTGAAAATCAATGCGGTTCACAGAAGGATTGGAAGGAACATATTCAACAATGAATTCGTCTCCCGATTCCAATGGCATGCCATTTATTGAAACCACAAGAGGTTTGTTATGGTTATCCGGTTTGGAGGAAAAGCCTTGGTTCTGTGCGACGAAATGATAAGAAATTTTAGGTGCTTGATCACCTGGTTCAATAATGACTTTAGCAATTGTTTCAGAAGCCTGGGCAGCCAGTAACTTTTCTATGTCCGTCGTTTTGGGCCGGTTTTGATGATTTAAGAAAATAACGAATCCAGTGACAACAAGGGCAAACACAGCTAGGGCTGCCACCAATTGCCAAAGGAATTTCCGCTCCATCGCCCACCTCGCACGATTCATTGGAGTGTCAGCCTTCTTGTCTATTTCAAAATAATAGTACATCTGGTCACCCTTGCGTTTTAACTTGATCCGGCAAAGTTCATTGTCAATAAAAAATGTGTACTCCTTCGAGTCGAGCACTTTGAAATCTATCGACGTTATTTTTTTTCCGACATATATAATTAGGTGTCCTTTTTTACTACTATGGTACACCCCAACGGGAATGTTTCTTCCTCCTCCTGCTACATATGTCCAAGTGTAGTGGTTCAAGCGATAAATTTTTTAATTTTTGATTTCATGGAAATTAATGCGTTTGAGCCAAAAAGCAACAGTCACTTCAATTCATTATGGATCGTTCAAATAATAAGTTTCGACAATTAGAACGATCCTAAGCGCAGTTTCCAGAACGATAACATGGCAGGCATTGTGGATGTTTAAAACAAGAAAAGGGATCACAGGCCGAAACCCATAATCCCTTTTTCTCGAACCCTTCTGATGCCTTTCGGCATTTTCCGGATCTTTTGCCTCGCTAAGGTTAAATTCTGGTTGCCCAGAATACAACCTTCTGCAAGGGCTTTTGGCTTTTACCAGAGAAGCAGCTTCCAACTCTTCTTGTTTCGTGTCCTAATGTGATAATTGCAGGCAACTTCACTGACTTCTTCTCAGAAGTGGCAGGTTTTAAAAACAAGTATTGAGTAGTTAAAGCAAGCGGCCAGGACGAATCCTGAACCTTCGACAAATTGCTCTGCCAAATTTCTTCTCCTTTCGGCAAATGCCTCCTGGTTTTCCAATGCAGTCCTTCCGTTTAAAAAAAAACAGCCGATCTACTTCTTCGAAACAGGTTTGGTCTCTTTAATGATTGTTCAACCGGTGATGGCAACATGCTTGAAAACATAAAGCCTTCACAATGCCGGTCGTTTGCACATCCAACATTTGATTGGTTCTTGCATTTTCAAAAAATCCCTTGTTGGGAATTTCAGCCTCTTTAGCCAAAGCCTAAGAGTATGTTTTAAATTCCAAATGAGGAATTTTGAAAATTTGATAATCCTTTAAAAATGGGGATCGGCCATGTAATTTGTGTTTCCTAAATCATAAATTACGATGGTAAAAGTCAAACTGCCTTTTCGGCGTGTC
>JAJCYI010000070.1 GCA_029263015.1 Saprospiraceae bacterium
GGGATAATTTATCCCAAACACATAGAAAAAAAACAACCTGACAGGTCTAAGGTTTCTGCGATACTGTCTTCACTGAACCAGAAAAACAACTACTTCTACCCGCCGGTTTTTCCAATCGGCCTGACCATTCGCACTTTCACCATGTCCTTCAATATAAACTTTGTTTACCTGGATGCCTTTTTCCTTGAGGAAAATCCCCACCTTTTTCGCCCGTTTTTCTGACAAAATAAAATTGTATTTGTCGTCGCCAATGTCGTCAGCATAACCGATTACTTCCACGTTCTTGACTTTCAGTTCACCAAACACTTCATCTAGGAAAACCTCCAGCTCCTTTATGGATTCAATTTTCAATTCTGCTTTATCAAAATCGAATAAAACATTGTGCTTCAGCTCTTTACCTTCAGCATGGTTTAGCGATACAAACTTGGTATTTTCTTCCAAAGGTTCTTGATAAACGGGTAGTTTAAAAAGTGGGTCAAGTAAAATACCGAGTGGGTAAAAGGTTTTATTATTCCATTCAGGAATCGGGAATATCCTTTTATAAGGATAATATTCTTTGGTGAAAATTTCGATCTCCAAAGTATCGTCGGGTTCGACACAAAGGAAAAAGCGGCCATTTTCATCTGTCTGGAGTGTCTGGCGATCCTTAATGATGACCGTCGATTGAATAGGGAAACCCGTTATTGAGTCCCGCACCATACCCTCAACATAAGTGATTGGTTCGCAGGCCAATACATCCGGTATTTCAAAATGGTAAATATCCATACCACCAAAACCACCTGCCCGGTCGCTGGCAAAATAACCAGTTTTGCCGTCGGCACTCAGAAAAAATCCAAGTTCCCGATAAGAAGAATTGACAGGCATGCCCAAATTGACGGGCAGGCTCCAAAAATCAATACCCTCTAGGCGGGACATAAAGATGTCTTGTTCTCCCAATCCGACATGCCCAGTGGATGAAAAATAAAGCACCTTGCCATCATTGGTGATAAATGGTGCTTCCTCATCATCGACCGTGTTGATGACATTGCCCAGGTTTTGCGGCTCGCCCCAATCCCCATTTGCCAGGCGGTCACATTTCCAAATATCCGTACCACCAAAACCGCCTTCCCGATTGCTTGAAAAGAACAACATGGATCCATCGCAATTGATGCTCGCTTGCGATTCCCATGCATTTGAGTTGGCCTTGCCCTTAACTGATTCGACAGCATAAACCTCGTCGCCTTCGATTTTTCCTTTCCAAATGTCGCAGGTGCCGAGAATGGACTCGCGCTGACAAGCTGTGAAAAACAAAGTCCTGCCATCCCGCACGAAGGTGGTCATCCCCTCATTTTCCTGCGTGTTGAACCCTTGTACATTTTGGCCAGAATTCCAACCGTTGCCCTCGTTTGTACTCACCAAAAGGTCCTCATCTTTAAACTCATTCTTTCGGGAAGTATAATAAATGGTAAGTCCATCATTGGATAAAAAAGGGAAATATTCGTCAGCCTTGGTATTGACGCCAGCTCCAAGATTGACGACGCCTTGTATATTCCAAAATTGGATGCTGTCCAGAGCAATATTGCAAGCCCGTTTGCTGGCCTCCAATTTTGAATGGTATTTTTCCTCTATGCCTCTTTCTTCAAATCCATTATATGTAAATTGCTTAGAATCAACTATTAATAACGAATCAAATTGTTCAAAGCACTGGAGCGCTAAATCGTACCGGCCACTTTTATAATGGATATTGCCTATTTCAAAATACATGGCCCTGGAGAAATAAGGGTTCGATTCGAGGGCTGCTTCATAATAGTGCGATGCATTTTCAAAATCTCCCATCAATTCATAACAAGCACCTGCGCTGCGCAAAGCTGGCGGAAAATCTGGAAATTTTTTGAGTACTTTTTTGAAATGCCGGAGTGCTTCACTGTATTTTTTCCTCAATAATGCTTGCTCACCTTCATGGTGAATCAAGCTGTATTCTTCTGGTATGATCTGGATGGTTTGACTGCGGCTGGGCCGCTGAGCAAGGAGAGTAACCGTACTGCATAAAATACAAAATAGGAATAGTAATATTCTTAACATGCTCTGGGTGTGTGAATGTAGGGCGCAAATGTATATTTAATAACAAGAAAAATACCACATTGAGACTTCGTTTGGAAATGAATAATTGCGACTTTTGTGACGTTGAACTTAGATCTACTCTAAGACTTTAGATTTTAGACAATTAGACCTTAGACTGCCCCATGCGCATAAGTTTCTAAAAATCAGTCAAATACGAGTTTGACACTGTCTAACGTCTAAATGTCTATCGTCTTAATTTTCTTCTATGACAAACAAAAAAATCGCCAACACTTTTCAGTTTTTAGGAAAAATCATGGAGTTGCATGGTGAAAACCCATTCAAGATCAGATCCTATTCCAATGCCTATTTGACCCTCCGTAAATACCCTACCCCACTTTCTGAAATATCAATCGAAGAAATGGCAGGCATCAAAGGTATCGGCAAAGCCATTTCAGAAAAAACAATGGAATTGCTCGAAACCGGACAAATGGCTGCGCTCAACAAGTATTTGGATATGACCCCTCCTGGTGTTCAGGAGATGTTGAAAATAAAGGGGTTCGGTCCAAAAAAAGTAAAAGTCATTTGGAAAGACCTCGGCGTGGATACCGTTGGGGAATTGTTGTACGCCTGCAACGAAAACCGCCTGGTCGTACTGAAAGGTTTTGGTGAAAAAACACAGGAAGACCTGCTTCAAAAACTTGAATATTTCCAAAAATCAAAAGGCAAATACCGATTTGCCGACCTGGAACAAGAAGCCAAGATTGTGCTTGATTTTATTAAAACAAAGTTGCCAAAAGCAATAATAAGCTTGGCCGGAGCCATCCGCCGCCGGAGCAACATTGTTGAGCAGATCGAGGTGGTTGTTGGCTTTGACGGAGATATTAAAACAATGTTTGACAGTGAAAAACTCACCTTAAACAAACAGGATGGGAATACTTTTCACGCCCAAACCGATCAGGAAATCAATGTAAAAATATACCAATGCCAGCCAACTGAATTTGGTAGTAAACTTTTCCGTTACACAGCATCGAAAGAATTTATGAATGCCTTTCTTGAAAGATCAAAAGGATTGGATTTTAAAGGCATCAGCGATGAAAAAGAGGTGTTTGGCAAAGCTTCTCTACCCTACCTTGAGCCTGAGTTGCGTGAGCAGGATTGGGCGTTGGAGCTTGCCCACCAAGACAAAGTACCAACACTTCTTAATTTGGAAGATATTAAAGGAGTCGTCCATTCACATTCCACTTATAGTGATGGTTTGAATACCCTGCGGGAAATGGCTGAATACGCAAAAAATGCTGGCTATGAATACCTCGCTATTTCCGACCATTCCAAAGCTGCCTTTTACGCCAATGGCCTGAAAGAAGACCAGCTGGAACAACAATGGACTGAGATTGACCAATTGAATGAAGAGCTTGCACCTTTCAAGATTTTCAAAAGCATTGAATGTGACATCCTCGCCAATGGGAATTTAGATTATAATGATGAAACACTTTCCAGGTTCGATTTCGTGATCGCCTCTGTGCATTCCAACCTTAAGATGGAGGAAGAAAAAGCAACCTATCGAATCCTGAAAGCAATTGAAAACCCCCACACTAAAATACTTGGCCACCCCACTGGAAGGCTGTTGCTTTCCCGACTTGGCTATCCGCTCGACCATCAAAAAATAATTAACGCTTGTGCTGACCACGGAGTTGCCATTGAGCTGAATGCCAACCCATACCGACTCGACCTCGATTGGACTTGGATCCCTTACGCATTGGAAAAGAACGTCTTGATTGCTATCAACCCAGATGCCCACAGTACGGGAGGCATAAACGATATTCGATATGGCGTGTTTTCTGCCAAGAAAGGTGGGCTTTCAAAAGAAAAATGTTTGACTTGTTTTGACTTAGGGCAATTTGAAAAATGGATTGGAAGCAAGTAATTAGACCTACTTTGTCACTTTAGATTAATTTCTACCTAAAGAGCTTACCACAGAGAACACAGGAGAGCACGGAGAAGGTCACTATTTCCGCCTCCGGCGGAAATCCCCTGTGCTCTCTGTGGCCTCAGTGGTTAAATACGGTGGCAAGCTCTGCTTCTAAATTTGAACCACATAAGACACAAAAGAAGAAGACAAAAATGTTCGTCGAATGAATTGCAGTTCCTTATGATTCCTTTTGTTTCTTTTGTGGTTCAAATTAAACCCCAGCAACCGCACCATACAATGATTGATGTTTTTATTGATTTTATATTCAACAGCACCGATTACCTAACTGAGTTCGTCATAGCCTATGGGAGGTGGGTGTATCTCCTGATTTTCCTTGTTATTTTTTCTGAAACGGGATTTGTAATATTTCCTTTTCTTCCGGGCGACGGGTTTGTATTGGCGGTTGGTGTGGTGGCAGGAGCAACGGGACAATTGAACATTTGGATCGCCATCTTTTTAATGATCGGAGCAGCATTTTTGGGCAACGTTGTCAATTATCATATCGGCCGATATTTTGGCACTAAAATTTTGGAAGGTGGGAAGGTCCGGTTCATTAAACAAAAACACCTTGATCAGACCCATGAATTTTTTGAAAAGCATGGTCAAAAGGCTGTAATCCTGAGCCGATTCTTACCTATATTTAGAACCTTTATTCCGTTTGTTGCAGGCATTTCTAAAATGAGCCGCCCCAAATTCATTTCGTACACCCTGATAGGTGGTATCGCATGGGTCCTGATTTTCGGCTTGCTTGGTTACTATTTCGGCACCATTGTCTGGGTACAAAAAAACCTGTCTTTTATCTACCTATTCCTTGTTGTGGTAACGATCATTCCTGCTATCGTTGCAGCCATTCAGGCAAAGAGAAAGTCAGCATAATGTCGTGATTAGTGAATTAGTGATTGGCCTGTAAAATAATTGATAATCAATCATTTAGGTACAATTTTTTATGCTTTAAATTGTCGTTTACAATGCCTTGGTGTCCGACGCCTCGGAGGGCGTCCGACACCTATACACCTATTACACCTACCTAAGCATTAAACCTTTGAGCAAAGGTGTCGGACGCCCTGAGAGGCGTCGGACACCACAACCAGCAAACAAAAAGGGTTGATGCCGCCCGGCACCAACCCTTTTTATCTTCTGTAGCGTGAGTCTTAAACCGACTTACCCAGTTTTTGAGCAAGCATATAATAAAAGACAGCTCTTTGCTTGTGGCGGGCAGTGTATTCTTCGCAAACAGCGGCGATAGCTGCATCTAATTCAGGGCCGAGTGCGACACCCAATTTTTTCACTGCAAAGTTGTTGCGAACCCTGTCCAGTTCAGAATTGTCAGAACAGGAAACCAACGAAGCATCGGCGAGATAAATAGAAGGTCCAAGACCCTTGGCAATGTTTTTTAGCAAGGTAACATCAACGGCACTTCTACCCATTCCTTTAAGTGCTTCCTCATATTTGCCCATTTTTTCATCTAATTTGCTCATACGATAATTTAATTTTTATGGTTAGTGAAAAGTCACAAAAAACTTACTTCATTATGCTTGTTCTTTTTCCTTCTAAAAAACTTAAAAAATAAGTCCGTAACTACGGCTATGCACTGATTTTTAAAATTTCTTAGAAGGAAAAATACCTGCGCATTCTGGAGCAACTTATTTATGACTTTTCACTTAATGTTTGATTGTCGCCCGAAGATAAAAAGATTTTAGTAATCTGTTTACCGAAGGGTACAAAGTGTTAGTAAGTTCTTTATGGCTTTTTTGAGGAGCCAGAATTCAGGGGTCAGGAGTCAGGGACAGTCGAATAAAAAGAAAAACCTTGGCCTCCTAATGGTAAAGTCATATTTTTTGAAAAAATGGAAATTGATTGTCGATTCCCCTTTGACCTCTGACCTCTGACCCCTCTCTCCTGACCCCGATCTATCTTTAGACAGCCAAGTATTTACAAAGTAACATATCTCTCATCCAGCGAAGATTTTTCTGGGTATTTAGCAATTCCCCCACTAAAAAAAGTCATCATCCCCCTCATTACTTTATCCAAATTTTCCTTTCCTTTATATACCGGCCCAAACTCAACTTCCCTTTTGGCGTAATCCCCTCTTAAGGTGACAATTGATACATTGGCCATTTCAGCAACATGGAAAAAACCGGTTTTCCATTGCTTTCGAATCGAGCGGGAAGCCTCTGGTGCAATGATCAATGCGATCTGGTCGTATTCCTTGAAAATTTCCGCCATCATTTCAACCTGGTTGTAGCCAGTTCCATCAGCTTTTTTCTTTCTTTTAATCCCAACCCCGCCCAAAGGCTTGATTATCAGGCTAAATGGGAACAGTACCCAAAATTGTTTGATGGCTAATTTTACTGGGACGCCAAGACCCATCATACATAAAACCCCAAAATAAAAATCCCAATTGGAGGTGTGTGGTGCAAATACGAAAACACACCTGAATACTTCAGGAGGCATTTCACCTGCAACGGTCCAACCGTGCCATTTGAAAAGGGTTTTAGCAATCCATCTTTTAATTTTCATATTTGGATTAGTGAGGGTTAAAAGTGCAATTAAATGATGATTTTACAAAATCCAGTTTTCAACCACCTGACTTTATACTTTTGCACCATTAAATAATTATCATCATGCTAAAAATAGAAGACCTCATTCAATTATTGCACCTTGAAAAACTGGAAGAAAACATTTTCCGAGGCAACAATTATAGGACTCCCTGGGGAAGGGTGTACGGAGGACAGGTGCTGGCGCAAGCGTTGCACGCTGCTTATCAGACTGTTCCACCAGATCGATTTGTACACTCCATGCATGGTTATTTTATTTTGGCTGGGAATATTGACAAGCCAATCGTTTATGATGTGGACCGGATCAGGAATGGGGGCAGTTTTACCACGAGACGTGTTGTGGCCATTCAAAGCGGAAGGGCGATTTTCAACTCGGCAGCTTCCTTTCAGTTGGAACAAGATGGCTTCGACCACCAAATCCCGATGCCCAATGTGCCTGCACCGGACACCCTGGTTTCTGATGCAGAAATCTTGGATTCTTACAAGGACAAATTGCCAGAAAACTATAAAAAGATATTTACCCACCGGCCCATCGAAATCCGGCCCATCGAAAAATTTGACTATCTCAATCCTGTCAAGAGCCTCCCGTTCACGAATGTTTGGTTTAGGACCAAGGGCAAAATGCCAGATGACAAACCCTTGCACCAGCAAGTTTTGGCCTATGCTTCTGATTACAACCTTTTAATCACAGCATCTTTGCCCCACCTAGATAAAGTGGACAGGCGTGATCTGTTTTTTGCCAGCCTCGACCACGCCATGTGGTTCCATAGGGATTTCCGAGTTGACGAATGGCTCCTTTACTCCATCGACAGCCCTAGTGCCTCCAACTCAAGAGGCTTTTCCAGGGGCAATATTTTCAACCAGGAAGGTGAATTGGTGGCATCTGTTGTACAAGAAGGGTTGATAAGGAACATGAAAGACTAGGTGAGGATCATTTAAATAATAACCTCGACATTTGGACGGCCTCTTTTGTCTTTATTTTTCCTTTAAAATCAGTCATAGTATCAACAATACTCCTTCTTTTAAAGAAAAACTAAAACCAAAATAACCTTGTCCAAATGTCGATCCTATTATTTAAATGATCCTAAAGGTCAAAATTCTTTTTTTATTCATCTGATAACCATTTCATAAAATAGGTATATATTTATAGCCTTCTTACCAAAGGTTATCTTGACCCGACAAAAAGGGACTACCAGTTCCGAATAGTTATGACACCCAAAGAGCATAGTTAATTTAAAAACATGAGCAGAGGATGGCAAAGCCATTACAATTAGTCTTGTTCATCAACAGGGCTATTGATTTCTTTTTACAAATCAATAGACATTAGTCTAATCTTAAACTCAGATATCATGTTGACGAAAACAATTGTTCGTGCAAGTTGGATGCTTGTATTTTTTTTGATGTCCCTTTCTTGTACTTCGCAAGAAAAAATTGCCCTCATTGTCGCAATAGGGGATTACCCAGAAGACGGAGGATGGATGAAGATCAGTTCTGAAAATGATGTGCCGCTGGTTAAAAATGCGTTGCTCCAACAGGGGTTTTCAGAAGAAAATATTGCAATCATCCAAGATAGTGAAGCAACCAACAAAGGCATTATGGAGGCTATCCGTACCCATTTGGTAAAAAAAGCACAAAAAGGAAGCATTGCCTTTTTTCACTATTCTGGTCACGGCCAACAAGTTGCTGACAATGGATACGATGAGGTTGATGGTTACGATGAAGCATTGGTGCCCTACGATTCCCCCATTCGTTATATTGCTGGCGAATACGAAGGTGAAAACCTCATTCGGGACGAGGAAATTGGAGAATTGTTCGATGAAACAAGAGCCAAACTTGGGCCAGATGGAAATTTATTGGTGTTGATTGATGCTTGTCATTCTGGCACAGGTACCAGAGGCATGGCGAAGGCACGGGGCACTGATTTCAAAATGGCTCCAGAAGGTTACAAACCACCATCCCACCGAGGCACGCCTGAAACCAATGCGATGGAAGGAGCCACTGCAGTCGGCTCTGCGCCCATGGTCGCTTTTTTTGGTGCAGCGCCCCACCAGTTGAATTTTGAAACGAAAGACGATGATGGTAACGGAGTCGGTTCGTTGAGTTATGCATTCAGTAAAAGATTCTCAACTGCTGATAAAAATACTTCTTACAACGTGTTGTTTGAGCAGATAAAACTGGAAATGAGTTCGACCGCCCCACGGCAACAACCCCAGGCAGAAGGTCTGCTCGATCAGGAAATCCTGGGTGGCAACATGGTTGAAAAAGTAAATTATTATGGAATAGAAGTGAATCACGACCGAACCACCATCATCATGGAAGCAGGTTGGTTGCAAGGAGTTCAGGAGGGCAGCAAGATAGGCATCTATCCTGCCGAGACAATGGCCCACGGGGGAGTTGACCCAATTGCCATCGGGTTCGTTGAAAAAAGCAGGGCCATGGAATCCAATGTTCTGCTGGAAGAACCTTTGGAAGGTGAAAATGCAAGCGGGTATCTGGCAGTTGTCCTCGAACGAGGCTTTGGAGACATCTCGGTCGGTGTAAAAATAGATTTGCCAGGAAAAGAAGAGATAATAAATTCATTTAGAGCCAAAATGGAGAAATATCCAATTCTCAAAGAAACAGAAGATGCGGAATTATTTATTATTTCAAATAATGGTCAAATTGAATTAATCACTAAAGACGGGTACGTGTTGGAATCCAAGTCAGCCAGCAATTCTGGCAGGGCCATCTCTACTCCAATGGTACGCAAAATGATCTCCTATGGGCAAGCCAAATTTCTCCGTGACCTCGAAGTGACCAGCTATCACTTGCCACTCGAATTTGAAATCATTCCGGTAAAATACGATACAAACGCAAAAGAAGTGACTGAAAACATCCCAATAGAATCAAAAATGGATGGAGCTGGCAACCTCCACTTCCAAGATGGGGATTTTTTACAGATCAGGGTAACGAATTTAGGAGAAAAAATTGCTTATTTCACTTTTTTGGACATCCAGCCTGATAATGTGGTAACGGTACTGATACCTGAGTTAAACGAAGTGCCTGCCGATTTTCAAATCGGTCCAGGCGACAGTAGGATCGTGCGCAAGGTATTTAAAATTGGCCCTCCCTCTGGAACAGAGGTGTTCAAATTGATTGCTACTGATGAAGCCATTGATCTCCGTCCCATAATTGCCACAAGAGGGAACACTAGTAGAGATCCAAACCCAAACCCAAACCCATTCGAAAAATTATTCGCTGAAAGTTATTGCAATGAAACCAGCACAAGGGGAACACATACTATTAGCCTCGGTGCATCAAAAGTAAATGTATTTTCACGTGTGTTCGTCATTGATTGAGCGGAATAAGTAACAACGTACAGTAAATACCATATCGCTTTGGACTTTAATGAAAATGAAAATCACAATTGGGATGGCTACTCCTTTTTATTTTCATTTCAATTTTTATTGGTTCTTTGACAAATCCCGTGGAAACCCTCAAACCAAATAGTAAAAGGAAGCCAAAAGGTGACACCTTTTGGAAAGGTGTCACCTTTCACCCGCTATGAAAACTAAAATCACGGGATTTGTCAAAGTACCTTTTTATTTTAATCGAAAAAACTATTCACCATTTCAAACAGACGAAAATGAACCGTTTTTCAAATTCAATATTGACCTTGCTATTTGCAAGCAGCTGCCTCACTCCGGTAATCGGACAGGAGCTTCACATTTATTACAACCTTTACAATGATGAAGTGAAATATGAAAAAGACGGGGCATCAATTGCCACCCCGAATCTTCGACAAGGCGACGAAGTTATATTGCATTTGACTGAATTCAATAATTACTTATATACCATTGAACTGGAAATCAGCCAAAACCAAATCACTGAAAGAAGCGGTGTGGCTACCGATGCTTCCTTAATGTCAAGCCTGATGCCAGGAGGCCTGTTGCCAATTCCTGGTTTTAGCGGAGGCGAAGGTGGCTCATCAGGCATCCTCGACATTCCTTTATTGAGCATCAATGATAGTCCGATTTCACTGGCAAGCTTGTTTGGGGGAAGAGGATCAAATGCAATATTGAAAGAGTTGGAGGGAACTTCAACAAATATTTCCAATACGCTAACAGAGATGGAGGAGGTGGCTTCCAAAATAAATGAAATGCGGCAGACTGCATTGGTAAGTCAAATGGCCATTGAATATGTAGAAATATTAAAAAACCACCCCAACCTGCACCCGTCATTTATTAAAAGCATGTGTGTGGAATATTATCAAGCGGTTTTTAGAAAAGACCCAACTGAAACCATGCAATTGAAGGATGTATTGTCCTTGCAAGACGATGTAAATAAATATAATTCACTTTTATCCGAACTGAATGGTTTGAACAGAAACCTCGGTATAAAAGTAAATACACTGGATGCACTTACAAGGCAATTTCGGGCAGCGAATGTTGAAGAAACCGAGGCTTATAAAAGATATTCAAGTCAATTAGCAGGGTTCCTGCAAAAATCAAAATCCCTAAACCATCTACTGGAAAATGCGGTGGTTGATAGCAATGTCGTAATCCATTATCCCTCCCCAATGGAGTTGACTAACTTACAATTACAACTAGCCGAGGTCATATCCAACGATTTCACTTACCATTCAAGACTCCAAATCACTGGAGACCGCATCGACATCAATATCAAAGTAGTGAAAATAAGCGACCAAATAAACGAGGAAAACGAAATCGTAAAATCACGTTGGCTGCATTACGAGGCCAAAGGTGGGTTGAAAATTACCGGAAGTGTCGGTCTGAATTTCAGTCAATTTTTTGATCCGGCCCAAGAATATAGCATAAACAATGGCTTGATCGTGGGACAAGATGCAGGTGCATTTTCACCTACGGTCACCTCGTTCATCCATTTTTATTCTTATTCTGGTAAAAAAATGTCGCTGGGTGGTTCCTTTGGTATTGGCTTCCCTTTAACCGGAACAAACGACAACCAATCCCTGCAATTTTTTGCAGGCCCGAGCATTATATTCGGCACCAGCCAACGCATGATCCTCAATTTTGGACTTACCGGTGGACGTGTCACCCGACTATCACGTGGTTTTGAAGTTGGCGATGAATTCGATGTGAACCTCGGTGACATTCCAACAAGTAGTCCATATGAACTGGGGCTGTTTATCGGTGCATCTTTTAATTTGGGAGCGAACTGATAAACCAAGGCATCGTGACAAAGGCACCATGTAAAACTATAACTGGCTACATATCAGGAAGTTTTTAAAGTTACATGACCCAAATCACCATACTCATTCTCCTGGACACAATAGTTTGCCAGTTAAGAGCTCAGACTTCATTAATAAAGGTAAACAACAAATAATCATTGGCATTTTTCAATCATAAGATTGAGTTTTAAACACCTTTCTATTACTTCCCCATCGGTGTTGGGCCGATGGGGATTATTATTTGTCACTACTCTTTGTCAAATCATATTATTTAAATACCTTACCTGCCATTCCTTTTATGGGAATTCAAACTCTTTTTTGTTAAATTATTGGATTAAAACTGATAACCATTTCCTTTAAGTCAGTATGTATTAACAGCCAAATGGTTACCATTGTAATTCTGACAAAAATTAGATGTCCCTTCGCCCGGATTATTACTCTTCAAAAAACAGGATATACTTTAGTGACGATGAAAAAATAAAACTGCCAGTCTTTCCAAAAATCAGACAGCAAATGAAAAACATACTGATTTTTTCTTTTCTTCTAATTGGTTTATTAATAAACCCATGTTTTTCATTTTCAAAAAAAGTTAATAAAACAATTAACTCAATTCCGATAAAAAGGGCCTTGGTCATTGGTGTTTCCAGCTATCAGGACAGCCTCCTCCCTTCTCTACCAGGAGCCACTTCTGATGCAGAGCAATTTGCAGCATTTTTGCGGTCTCGAAGTGGAGGCCTGATTCCGACTGACCTGATCCATTTATTGACTGGGGAAGAGGCAACCATGGCTATGTTCTTGGCATCCGCAAGCTGGCTTGAAGAAGAAAGTAAACCGGGGGATGAGGTGGTCGTCTTTTTTACAGGCCATGCCCGTCTGCTCAATGTTGGCGAAATGGACAATCCTTATATTTTCTTTGCAGATTCGCCCAAAACCCCTTTAGGGGCCGGCACTATTAAGTTGTCAAATCTTTGTTCCAGCATCCAAAATATATGTAATAGAAACTCTGTTTCATTTCAGCTTTATTTAAACTTACAAATATTGCCCGAAGAAGAAACCGGTTCGGAAACATGGCGTCATTGGATGTATGGTTTTGAGCAATCTTTTCCTGAAGCCTCAGTACACTGGTCAGCCGGCAATAAAAAATCAAAAGATAAAAATGGCCACATGTCACTTTTGCAACATTTTTTTAGTGGTGCCCTCGGCCAGGCGGATATTGACTCGGACCATGTTATAATACCATATGAAGCCAAGCGGTACCTTAAAAAAAAGAAGAGAATAGTTCCAAAAGGCGAAATGTTCATGATGGCCTATTCTTCCTCAAATGCTACCGTGGGCAAGTCGGACCATGGTGCTTTAAAAAAAGAATGGAACAGTGATTTATTCCCTCCATTGGTTGGGCGGGAAATTAGCCATCTTGAGGATTCATTGCTAAGCTCAAGCAGTGAAAAGATCCAAAAATGGTATAATGATTTTATTATCACCATGAAATTGGGGCAACTCATTGAACCAAAAGGGCATTGCTCGACTGACCTGTACGATAGTTTGATCACGCAACCAAATTTAAAACCTTTATTTCGCCAATGGCAACGGAAATTAGGCGCAGCTCTCCTTGACGAAACCCAACAAGCTCTCAACGCCTATCTAAAAACAGATACTAGGGAATTATTCCGCCGCTGGAAATATGCCGAACAGTACAGCAATTATCCTATTTATATGGAACGGGCTATAGAGATGATGGGCAAAAGAAGTTTCATGTACAATATCTTACAGACCAAACTTCATTATTTTTATGGTTTAAATGCGAGGTTGGATGCTCAGAAAAAAGCAGGCGATAGTTTGCTATTAATAAAAGCGCTCAAAATGCAGCGGATAGCACTTTCAAGCGAACCAGAGGCTTCTTTTGTCCTAAATGAAATAGGCGTGGTACACTCGTTATTGGGAAGCGACTCCTCGATTCAATATTTCAAATTAGCGACGGAATATTCTCCAACCTGGGGTATTCCATACTTGAATCTTGCCATTGTATATTTGGAGAATGAAGAACCATTAATTGCCCTGGAAAATTCGCTTATATCAGTCAGGTTAAATCCACGGAATGTTATTGCTCTCAATAATCTCAGTTTGGCCTATGTAGAATTAGATCATTTAGATAAAGCTGACGAATTTCTAAAAAAAGCTATTGCCCTTGACATTAAATACAATGTCTCCTATTACAACCTGAGCTGCGTTAAGTCCCTTCAAGGCGATACAACATCCGCCATTTACTGGCTCAGAGAATCTATAAAACTTGGGTTCAACGACTGGCAGCTTATTGATACAGACGAAGATCTAAGCGCGCTCCGCGAAACCACTCAATTCGATGCTCTTCGACAAGCCTATAATCAAAAGGAATAGCCTTATATTTATTTAATCCAAGTTGCGATAAATACAGATCAAGGTTAAAGGGTCTATTGGTTTATGGTGTTTTGGTCTTTCGGAGCGTCTTTATACCAATAAACCATAAACCGGTAGACCGATTCCCTTTTCAAATATGAATTCATCGCAACTTACGTTATTTATAAAAATAATTTCACCTAACTGATAACCATTTTATTTTTTAAGTATTAATGGACATATAAACAATCAAACGAAATATATAACCTGCTTATCTTGATCGGTTGAATATTTTTTTTGCCATGGTTTTTAAGGAATGAGTTCTGAATTTATTTCAGTTATTTCTTTGCGATGGGGAGGGCAAAAAACAAAATCCCACTGGCTCGATTATTTTCAATAAATTAATTGAGTCATCATACTATCAGAACCCTATTTTGAACAGCCCAGTTGCTAAAATTGGTTGCTGCAAAGTACCCCGTGAAAAGGGATTTTTATCGGGGTACTTTTACTAAAAACCAATCGAACTTGATAATAATTGGAAAAGGGTGTATTTCAAAATGTCGGCAAGAAGGTAGGCCGGATTTCCCAATCCGGCTGTAACCAGAGCGGATTGGGAAATCCGGCCTACGTTTCCACCGACAGTTTGAAATACACCCTTGGAAAACCAGTACTTCATGTTGGAAGCATAGGAATGAGGAATTATTTAATCAATAAACTGATCATCAAAGAATAATATTTTCACCTTCAAATTCTCTTAAGTAACAAAGCCAAAATAAATTCTCATATTAGGTTATTGAAATGGCGTAAATTCACCCGAGGCATAATTATTTGCCTCGGTTTTTACCATGTGAACTTGTTGTATCATTTAAAATAAGAACTGAATATAAATGAAAGTGTTCCTCCATAAATATGCTTATCTAATTGCCGTTGTGTTCATACTGACTGGCATGGCCTTGTTTTTTCTAACCAAGCCAAATGAACCAGAACAGATTGATTCTGAATTATTTGTATCCGACCGTACTTCTTTGGATAATACGCTACAGGAGTTGGAAGTGTTGGGGTTTGCCGATACTTTGAGTGCTCAAAAAGAAGAATTAAAAAAGGCGCTGGTCTTTTATAAACAATCAAAATACAGCAAGGCAGAGGAAGCGCTGAACGAATTCCTCATCTCCTACCCTGGCCACATGGAAGCGGAATATTATTTAGGGTTGGCCTATTTGTTTCAAGAAAAAAACATAGCATCAAAAAACATCTTGTCCCGCCTTGCCGGAATAAAAGATTTTGAACTTCAGGAAGATGCAGAATGGTTCGCCATGTTGGCATCCTCTAACCTTGACAATGCCAGTTCATTAAATAAACTGAGGCAATTATCTGGATCGCCCGATTCAAAATACCACCAAGCAGCAGCAGCGCTCATGGCTACTCTGAGCATGAATCCAGGCAGTTTTTCATATAAAAAAGCTGATAACCAAACCGAATCCACAGCAAATTTTGCAATTGTCATCCAACCATCCAATCCTTGGTGGCAACAACCAGTATTTCGATCATCCCTATTATTTTTATTACCAATCGGCAGCATTAGCTTGGTCATGTGGAAACGAAAAATTTCAGAAATGAACGAAGAATTAATTAGGGAAGAAGTCGTATTGAGAACCGCTGAAATCAAACTTGAGAAAGAAGCTATTGAAAAAGAAAAAAATATTTCCGAAAAATTACTGAACAATATTTTACCAGCCGAAACCGCCGCAGCTTTAAAACATGGCCAAACCAATACCAAACGCCACGAAATGGTTACCGTGCTATTCTGTGATTTCGAGGGTTTTACAAGCATTTCAGAAAAATTGACGCCAGAACAACTGGTGAGAAGTTTGGGCATTTGTTTTGAGGCATTTGACCATATTATTGAGGAAGAAAAACTGGAAAAAATAAAAACCGTTGGGGACTGCTATATATGTGCCGCAGGATTAAAATCTGGAAAAAAAGAGGAAGCAAAAAACATTATTAATGCCGCAAAAAAAATGGTCGCATTCCTCGAAAATTTCAACCAATCCCAAATCAAACTTAACATGCCTTCTTTTATTGGTCGCATAGGTGTGAACACAGGCCCCGTTGTAGCTGGAATTGTGGGCATCAAAAAATATTCATATGACATTTGGGGCGATACCGTCAATATTGCTGCACGGATGGAACAGGCAAGCAAAGGTGGCAGGATAAACATTTCAGGAAGTACTTATGAATTGGTGAAAAATCATTTCAAATGTGAGCATAGAGGAAAAATAGAAGCAAAAGGGAAAGGGGCAATTGACATGTATTTTATCGATTGAAAAATAGCTTGCCGTTTCTGATTAGACTCGGTGTTTAATGAAATATGTAAACTGCATAAACGTAACCGAAAGTTAATTCCGATTGGTTCAAACCCAGAAGTACAACTTCTGGCTTCACCAATTGAAATATCCATAATTCACAAACCAATAAAAACATTTAATTATGAAATCATTGATTTTTTATTTCAAAACCTTACCTGTAATCGTTTGCCTTTTGATGCTTTCGGCCACAGGCGCCACGGCTCAAAACGCGAATACTGTCACCTCTAAAAAACCGGCTACTCCGCATTGTGACGAAATACTTCCTACCGTAAAAAAACAAGCCCAGCAAGAGGCAAATCAAAATTGCAAAACCGTGACCGTGTGTACAGAATGTATTGAAAAAGCATCAAAACTTAAAATTGATGCAGTGCAAGTCATCCAACCAACATGCGATGGTGCAGCCCAAATGGAAGACCTCGTTGTTGAATCAAAAGTGGCGTATAAGACAATGCGGCTTAATGTGCAAATACTACAAAGTCCATGCATCAATAAAGGTATGAACCTGGAAGCTTTTGTTCCTGGTGCAAACCAAAACCCCAACAGGTCCCAATATGCGTTTCTATGGGAAATTGATGGTAAAAAAGCTGGGCACGAAAAGACCATCAATTGCACTTGCGGTAAAGTAGCTGTCGTCAGGGTAACAGATACCAATTCAGGGATTTCTATATCCAGAACTGCAAGACTGAAAGGATGTCAGGATACAAGTAAAGATTAAATTGAGCCTTCAAGTAAAGTAAATTTGCTTTTCCAATCCATCGAAATGTAAATCAAATTAAAAAAATGGGAAGTGCTCATTTTAATTTTATTTACATTTATTTAGGCATGATAAGGCATTTAGTTTACATCGTCTTTATCAGAATATTGGGCAACCATATTTTAAATATAGTCAATAAAAACATCATGGAAATGAAATTCAATTTCGTAAAAACCTGCTTGTTCTTCCTGTTTTCATTTGTATTGCAATACAACTCCCTTGAAGCGCAAACAGATGCCGTTAATCAGCTCTCACAAGCTGATAATAAAATCACATATTGCGATGATTTTATTACTGAAACAAAGGTCGCACTTGAAAAACGTGCAAACAAGGACTGTAAAACAATGAAACATACAATCTCCTGCCAGGATAAGAAATCCGGCATGGACGTACACGTGATCCTCATAGTGCAACCCTCATCCAAACATGGCTGTCCAAACAAAGTATCCATCGCTGAAGACAAGGTAGCATACCCTATGTCCAGGGGAGGCATAGCAGATTTTACTGTCGAAGTTTTGCAAGAACCATGTTCACGGGGAGGATCTACATTAACTGCCTATGTGCCTGGAGAGGACGGTTTTGAGAAAATAAAAAAATATGCTTACAATTGGTTTGATGGTGGCCAGTTGATTTCCACAGAAAGAACAGTTTCCTGCGTCACAAGCGAAAGTATCAGCTTGAAAGTAATGAAAGTGGCAAATGGGCAATTTGTGAAACGCAGCATTACATTGGATTCAGCCAACCCTGTAACAAGGGATGATTATAAAGTAGCAGGGTATGAAAAAACGGCCTGTTATGGTACATGCCCCGTTTATAAAGTAGCCATTCACAAAGATGGAAAGGCTATTTGGGATGGCGTTGCCAATACTGAAAAGATGGGAAAATGGGAAGCCAGTGTGAATGAAAAAATGTTAAAGGCAATAAAAGATGCTGCTTTTGAAAAAGGGTATTTCGATTTATACAACAAATATCCTTATGATGCTGAAATTGCAGATGCTACCAAAACTATTACTTACGTCCGTGTCGGTGATATGATAAAATCTGTTGCCAACACGGTTGGCGGTCCAGACAACTTAGTGGAATTTGAAAACCTCCTTGTCAAAATTATTGATACACTGGAGTGGAAAGAAGTGGACAACAGGCAAAAAACAATGGATAAAGAGCCAAGTAAAAATTAAATTCGTTGGAAAATGAAAACGGAGAGAGGAGTATTTCGATTTTCATTTTCCAGCTACAGGTTTGTTTATTTTAGTAACAGCTTGATTAACTTTCAAAAACTTATGTCTTCGACTTTGCTCAAAGGTGACACCATTCCCAATGGTGTCACCTTTTATACTTGCGTCCATTGCATTGATATTCAGTATGGGTAAGTAGTCGAGTTTAAATATTTTCTAGTTTTTGTCGAGCTTATTTTTCTGAAGTACAAGGCAAAAAAAGTGAGCATTGTGGAGCTACGCAAACTTTTTTTAACGCAGTAATTCAGATAAAGAAGCCGAGAAAAGCGGAAGTTATTTAAACTCGATTACTTAAAATAAACAAGGACTTTTAATTTCGCTTTAGGGAGCGGGAAACGTAACCAGAAGTTGTAATTCTGAGCCTGAAGTAACCGAAAGTACAATATTCGGTTACGACAAATGCATTACTCGTCCTGATTGTGAAAAGCCCTATATCACTTTTAACAATAGATGAAAAAAAAATCTCATCACTGATAACCTTTCTAATAAAATAGTATTTATAGGCGTAACAAAATTTATCATCAAACTTATTTTATTATGAAAAACATTTCGTTTAAGCTAATTGGCTCAGTATTGTTATTGGGCATGTTCTTACTTGTTTCCAGTGATTGCATAGGACAAGCAAAAGGCACCAAGGTTCGTCAAACTACCGCTACTGGTGACACTGGTGGGTTTCTGTCCATTACAAAATCTTATGAATTTGACTCTGGGGGATTGACAATCAAGGCTTTTTCTACTAATGTTGATTACACTGTTTATGAAAGGCCATCTCGAGACGCAGATTGGGTAAAAACTGATGCTGGCACCATCAAAGTAAAGGATAACCAACAAATTGACATTTGCCAGGTATCTAAAGTTCAAGTAAAGGTTGACGTCAAACTCTCCTGCGATGATTGTACGGACATTAGGCGAATTACCTGCAACTGAACCGTTAGCCTCATTCTGCCTGACAGCCAAAAAAAAGTCCCCGGCAAAATAATGCTGGGGCTTTTTTACGGATGAAATGAAAAAGACACGATAATTTTTTTACTTTGCTGTTCAGTACAAATCATTTCTATCTAGCTGATTCTCAGGAGTCTTAAAAAAAGTACTGAGGACTGATGGTCAGCTATAAACAAATGTATAGATGAATAGCGAACAAGAATTGCTGGTTGAATTGAAGAAAGGTTCTTCAAAGGCATTCGAGTCGTTGTACAAACAACAGTTTCGAATGGTAGCCAGCCTTGTTGGTAAAATGGGAGGTAACCAAGAAGATATTGAAGATATTTTTCAAGAGACTTTATTTGTCCTGGTGAAAAAGATCAGGAAACCAGCGTTCGTGCTAACGGCCAAAATCAGCACTTTAATGCACGCTATAGCACGCAACCTTTGGCTAAAAAGAAACCAGAAAGATTCCAAAGAAATCAATGTTGATGATAATGACATATTCGACATGGATTTCGCCGATGAAGCTGAAAGCTCTGGCTACCAAGAAAAAGAGCTATTAATTGGCATAGTGCTAGACAATATTAATGCTCTTGATGAAGATTGCCGCAAAGTAATCAAGTTGACTTTTTTAAAGAAGATGTCACATGCAGACGTGGCAAAAGAATTGGGGTACAGTTTATCATTCATAAAGGTAAAAAAATTCAGGTGCCTTGCCTACCTTAGAAAAATGATTAATAGATCTCCATTTCTTAGCAATAAAAACTTGTGAGCAACTTGGCTTTGGAACGGTGACCAATCTGTGCTTATGGACAAAGCCATATCGATAGGGTGTTTTTCAAAATGTCGGCAGTACTTCCCCCAGTTTCAGATGCCTCTCAGGGCATCTGAAACTTATGCCCGAGTTAGGCGTCGGACGCCCTACGAGGCGACAGACACCGGGGGCAAACGAAACCGACATTTTGAAATACACCCTATCGAATAACTTAATTTGTTGAAACTATTCAATACAATTCAAAATTTAAATATCTGAAATGGATTATGAGCAATGAAAATACATACATACAGATACATCGTTTCCTTAAAGGCGAAATGGATAAAGACGAGCAATTGGCATTTGAGAAAGAAATGGGAGAAAATGAAATTTTGAAAAATGACACACTAATGGAAAACAGGTTATTGAACGGACTAAACCTCGCTGCCGATAAAGAATTGAAAAATGACATCGGTGAAGTACACCAAAACTTAAAAACCCAAGGTTTTTTCAAAGATGGAACCAGTGATGCTAAAATAATAAATATAAATCGACGCAATAATTTTAAAAGAATTATAGCAATTGCTGCATCAATTATTATAATAGCTGCTGCCTGGTGGGCCATTAATCAGCAAGATGGACAACATGCAGCTATAGATTCAGAGGAATTATTTGCGAACAACTATAAGCCAGAGAACCAAGAGTTGAAAAATATCATAGGAAATGTTGGATTTATAGACGAGGATGACTCAAAGGAATATAAATTAAAGGAGGCATTACAGCAATATGAAAATGGCGAGTTTACTTCCTCTTTAAAAAGCCTGACAGCATTGAACGAGGAGTTTCCAAATGACAGTGAAATCGAATTGTATTTAGCGTTATCACATATTGAGACGAACAATCATCAGGCGGCGATCGATCTATTTCGGCCACTTAGCATTGCCGATTTTGATTTACAGGAAGATGCAAAATGGTATCTTGGATTATTATTGATAAAAGAAATGGAGGACATGGAAGAAACCAAAGATTTGTTTTTTAGTCTCTCCCAAGATAATTCTTCAAAATATAATGAAAGAGCATCAAATATTCTGCAAGAATTACAAGTGAAAAAATGATGGCTTATTAGTGTTCACCTTAGTTTCGAATAAAAGGAGAAAGATTTCCCAATTTAGAAACCTTTCTCCTTCCCCCATTCAAGTTTTTAATATCTTCAATAAAATGCAACATTTTCAACATAAAATATTGTCACTTGCTATTTTATATCTTGCATTTTCAATCAATTTTATCCGTGCCCAAAATGACCAGTCCATAGAATTGGCCCAACAAGTATTGGACAAACTCTACTTAGTTTCCGGCCAATATGTTTTTGATAAACCTGCTTTGAAAATATCAAAAGAAAACAGGAGGGTCGCATCCTATTCCCCAAAACACAATACCATTACCATCGACAAAAAAGCATTGGAAATTTGCATGGCCATGGGCCAAGATGCATCAAATGCCCTATCCTTTCTTATTGGGCACGAACTAGCACATGCTTTTCAAAAAGAAGTACGGAATCAATCAGAGGTTACTAATTTCCTTGCTTATGACAAGCACTACCACGCTTCTGAACGGACAGAAAAAGTGGCCGACATACAGGGCGTATTTACAGGATATTTAGCAGGTTATGGCATGAAAAAAGCCATTCCATTGTTTTTGAAAAACATTTACGCCGCATATGATATTGACGATGACAAATTGGTCAACTACCCTTCTTTTGATGAGCGTTCGGCCAGTGCAAAGGAAGTAATTGCTATCGTTGACGACCTAGAGGACCTTTTTGAAGTCAATGAATATTTAATGGCCTTGGAACAGTATGACATCGGCATATACTGCCTCGAATACATTCTCGAATATTATCAAGGGCGGGAGATCCACAATAATTTGGGTATTGCTTATTTACATTCTGCCATGGATTTTGCTTTTGACTATGAAACTGACAAATATACTTATCCGCTTGAATTGGACGCATCATCTCAATTAAAAAAAATTGATAAATCAAGAGGAAAAACAACCCTAAACCCGAATCTCCGAAAAATCAGAAACACGATACTCAAGCAAGGATTAAAATATTTTGAAAATGCCATCGAATTGGACCCAGAGTACACCATTGCCAAAATCAACAAGGCCTGCACATTGAACTTACTGAACAAACCTTCCCAGGCACAAGAGTTTTTAAAAAGCAATTATTTTTCTAACCAGGAAAGGCAAGAACCAATTTACAAGTTAGTTAATGCTATTTCCTTGGGCCTTCTCAACCAAAGATCAAAAGCCCTACTGCAATTCAATACTTTAAGGAACGGAGATGATAAATTAGCTGCAGTCCAAGCTGAATACAATTACAATATTTTAAAAGGAATCAAAAATGAAGGGTTTTCAAAAAAAATCCATTCTTTTCCAGAAACGGTTCTTAATATTTCAGGAAAATTGAAAATTGAAAATATTGATACCGACAAAAAATTAAAAATAACGGATGAAACTGATTTATTCTTTAGCAGTTATGAAAATAAAAATAAAAAATCATTTTCTTTCAATGATGGGTTTCGTGATTATTTCAGCATTATTATTTCAAGTAACACCTCTGATACTCCATCCTTATTAAATAATCCCATAAATTTTTCTGAACAGTTTTTTCACAATTTGATAGTTGGGAAAACTGGGCTTTTCATTTACGCTGACGACACCTCAACCATTGTTAAGTCAAATGCCAATGGTGAGATATTGGAAATTGCAAGGTATTATAAGAATTGAAAATTGGGTTATTGGAACTCAATTAATTGATATCAGTGATAAAGTGTACAATAAAAAATGGCTGCCCAATAGGCAGCCATTTTCAATATGGTAATCTCAAAAAAGAATGAATTTTATTCTAATTATTTGTCAATATGATTTTCCTGACAAAGCCATTTTCATCTTGCACAATTTGTAAATAATACGTGCCTGGGCCATTTTGTGAAATATCTATGTTATCCATAAAATCACCACTAAATTTACCAAGGTCATACTCATATATGGCACGGCCTGAGTCATTATATATTTTTACAATTGTATGCCCCTCGGTCTCCAGATCAAATTGCAATTCAAACATACCTAAATCGGAATTAGGTGACATTTCAAAGTCATCCACTGCCAAATCATTTGAAGCTGGCATTTCAATCCCTTTTGATGTCAATTCATTTGTACCGTTGTCGGAAAGATCTTGAATGGCAAGCTCAATATCAGAAACATCTTTATTGGGTTCAGTTGTAACCCACCCATATTTCATTTTCGGAGAAACTTTGAAGTTGAAGTCATTTCCAAAATCTATTACAAGGTCCTCCTTCTCTCCACAATCACAATCTTTGCAATCCTTGGCTTCGGCATATGAAGTGATATTTTGTGAACCATTCATATTCTGGCCATCCCTTTTGTAATCCACTGAAATCTTATCACCAGGCGCAAGCATATTTATCGCAATTCCGATATCCATCCAGTCATACATTTGGTAGCCATTTATGTGAGTAATAATATCATTCTCTTTAAGCCCCATATCTTTTGCAGTCGAATTGTTGACTGGTTTTATTTTAATGCCATTTCCTTTGTTATCATTTGATAATTCAATGATTCCAAAAAATGGATCGCTGCATTTATCTTTTTTTTCTTTTTCATATTCAGTGCGAGCTAGAAATATTAAATCCTTACTTATCTTCTTTCCTTTTCTGTAAATATGCACAGTTACCTTATCTCCAGTCTCAAATTTTTTCAAAATACCACCAAGTTGTTGGTGCTCTCCTACCCTATATTCCTCGATTCCATAAATGTAATCGAATACCATCATCCCTGCTTTATCAGCTCCAGTATTCTTGATAATACCTGTCACATAGCTACCGTAAGGGTTGTCAAAACCTAAAGCACGAGCCTTTTGCTCCGAAATGTGCTCAATGTAAACGCCTAAAAAAGCTCCCCCACCAGTGCCCAACCAATCATTCACATTTTCATCCCACTTGCCGTTCCAATCATTTTCTTTGATTCCTAAATCGAACTTGTTTTGCACTTCATGTAACTTCACATTACCTTTTTTTGTCAATTTTGAACCATCCCTTTCCAAGTCCACTTCAACCAGATCACCTGGTGACAGGTTATCCATTACAGTTGTAACATCATCCCAATCCAATATTGGAAAATCATTTATAGATTTAATCACATCCCCATCTGCAAGTCCCATTTCAGCAGCAGCTGAACCATTAATTATTTCAACACTTACTCCGTCCATGTCATCACTCCGTTCGCTGTTGGAAGGACTTACTCCCAAAAAGGCATCTTCTTCCATTTCTAAATCCCAGTCATAATCATCATATCCGCCCAATTCCACATTTACTGTCTTGCTTTGGCCTTTTCTAATAAAATGGAGTGTCACTTTCTTTCCAGGATCAAAGTCCTCCAAAACATCAGTTAGGTCTTGATTGTTACTGGTTCGTTGATCGTTCACACCATATATGTAATCAAATGGTTGAAGACCAGCCTCTTCTGCCGCTGAATTTTTCACGACTCTTGAAACATAGCTACCATATTTATTTTCAAAACCTAATTTTTCAGCTTTTCTTTTTGAAATATGGTCGGAATGGATGCCGAGGTAGCCCGTCAGGTGGTCTCCTGAAAAATACACACCATTAGTCAGGTCATCCATGCGGATAACAAAATCTCCATTCTCAAATCTCTGGCTAATATTAGCAGCAAAATCCTCAGCCAAAACCGAAAAATGTGATGCACTCCTTTCAGCGTCGGCAGAAATCTTTTCTGCCAGTTTCTCTGTTTTATCCGCTAAGTCTTCTGACCAAGCTTCCCACTTTTCACTAATTTGGGCGGTAGAAAGAGAAAGTAACAGGAGAAATGATGCGATTGTAGAGATGATTTTTTTCATGTCAAATAAATTATTTCAGATCAAAAATGGATAAAAGAAAGTTAATTATTGAATCATTACTTGCAACACAAAGAGACATGGAAGCCATTTCAAAGTTGCACCGCCTATTTCAAAAATGACCGTTACATTTGCCCTCAATTTCGAAATGCGGAATTTCAGCAAAATCACCTATGTCTAAACAAATTTACTTAATAACTTTCATCGCAATTATATTGTTGCAGGCCTGCAACACTACCAAACTTGCACGGTCTATGGAATACTACGATCCAGAATCTGCAATGCAGACATCTAAACTTAACCTCCCAATCATACTCTATAAATCTGAGTTGGAAAAAAAAATCAACCAGCAATTGGGTGAAATTATTTACGAGGATAATGATTTCAGCGATGGATTGCTGGTGAAGGCCACCCGGCGATCAGAAATCACTCTGGAAATAATCGATAACAAGGTAACCTACAATGTACCTATTGATTTATGGATCAAAAAAGACTTGATGATAACTTCCGTGGATGCTGAAGGTTCACTTGATCTTAAATTTGAAACATCTTATGATGTGAAGTCAGATTGGGAGTTGGAAACCAAAACACTTCTTGAAAAGTATGAATGGACCAAGCCCCCTGTTGTAAAACTTGGTGTTGGCAACTTGAATGTAACTTCAATTGCAAATCAATTTATTGAGAAAGCTAAAGGACCGATAGCTGCGTCAATAGATGAGCAAGTTGAAAACCTCATTGATCTAAAAGCCGAAGTATATAAAGCTTGGAAAGAACTACAAAACCCAATTCTGGTCTCTACCGAACATAAGACATGGCTAATGATGAACACTGACTCAATCCAATTAACACCTTTGAAAACTGTCGGCAATTTGATTGAAAGCACCATTGTAGTCACTGCAAGGCCAAGATTAGTAATCGGAAAGAAGCCAATTGTCGGACCACCTTCCCAAATGCCGAGTTTTCAATATATTCAATCTTCGCCATTAGAGGACTTTTTACTATTTTTTGGCTCGGAAATATTGTTCTCGGAAGCTGAAGAAATTGCGAAAAAGAATATGTTAGGAGAGACTTACACAATTGGCAAAAGGAAAGTGAAAGTTGAAGACATTTCGATAACTGGCCGCGGGAACAAGCTTGTTGTAAGCACCACCCTGTCAGGAAGTTACAAAGGCCAGGTGGAATTTACAGGCAAGCCTGATTACAACGACCGCAAGAATGAAATAAAGCTGAAAGATGTTGATTTTGATTTTAACACGAAAAACAAATTGGTAAAAACTGCAAGTTGGTTGTTCAAAGGTTCCCTAAAAAAAGCCATCCAGGAAAGCCTTAATTTTCACCTTACTGAAAATCTAGAAGTGCTGCAAACTGCAATTGAAGTGGAATTAAAGAAATTTGAATTGTCAAAAGGACTAACAATTATTGGAGATTTACACGAGCTTAATGTGTCGCATGTTTATATCGGGACTACTGGAATCAATGTAAAAATTGGCCTAAAGGGAAATATGTCATTGGAGATCAAGGAGATTGTCGGGAGCAAATAAGGGCTTAGAATAATTTTCCACAAGAGCAATTTTGCGACAATATCTTGAGAATCAGTCTTTTATTTTTGAGTTTGGATTTTTCACTAATAAAATGGTCTAAAGCTTGCTTTCTTATTCATCAAAAGCCGTTAAATTTGCAGCCCTAAAAAGAGCAAGAAGTTGCCAACCAAAAATATACCGCACGGGTACAACTTAGAAAGTTTTGACTCAACAGTTATTATATTAGGGAGTTGATTTGGGGTGCAATTATGGCGGGCCTCAGCCGTTGACTTGTCCGGATTTCCATTCTTTTATAGTTTGGGACAGGAGGATTACAGAACACATCCCAACTACCCTAACCATGTCATTCAGGGGTCAGAAACGCCTCTTGTACTTGTGTGGTTTTTTTATTTCCTTTCAGATTTCCTTCCTCGTCAATAGGTTTAGGAACGATGACTCAATAACCACCTACTAAAAGTAGGTGGGTTGGAATTGCGACTGAAAGTCGCTGTTAAGGCTAAAGCCATCTAAAGGTTTTGACTAAAGTCAACTAAAGACTGGGACTAAAGTCATTTCCCGATCTGAAAACCGTCATC
>JAJCYI010000071.1 GCA_029263015.1 Saprospiraceae bacterium
ATGTAACCACCACCGAACTAGTCAACTGGAACATCAGAGGAAATTTGCAAGACTAGGCCCTGTTTTAGGCATATTAAACTAACGTGAATTCTGGATAACAATCCTTGACAATCAAGAGCTTATGGCGGTTTCTGTCCTTTGGTTGTCCCGCTAGGGACGGAACATGGGTAGCAATGCCAAACCAACGGTATTTTTCGTGCCGTAGGTACGTAACATTTTCCACGTTGCGTACGTACAGCACGACGAAAAACCCCTGCAAATGCTTGGCTACCCATGTTCAGTCCCCAACGGGACAATAAGATTGCTATCCAGAACTCACGTTAGTTGAACAGGATAAGGCACAAAAGAAAAACTTCTTATGTGTCTCTTTTGTGCCTTATCCGGTTCAAGTATAACGAATATATCTTCCCAAAAACTGAACAAATAGCAGCTCCAAAACATGAAAAAGGTAAAATATCGTCCCAATGAAAACATCTACTTTTTTCCTTTCATGTTTTTTACTCACCCAAAATACTTTAGCAGGGACATTACACATAGGACAAGGCCATCCATACACCGATTTTGAACAAGCTGCAGCCGCAGCCCAACCCGGCGACACAATTTTCTTTCACGCTGGCACTCATGCTGGTGGGCAATATGTCGTCAATTTACAAGGGACATCAAATGCCTGGATTTATATATCAAATGCACCAGGGGAAGAAGCAATTATTGAAGGTGGAAACAACGCCATCCAGTTCAGCGACCCAGCTTATTTGCACATCAGCGGATTGATATTTGAGCACCAGATGGGCAATGGCGTGAACACGGACGATGGCGGCTCATATGATACGCCTGCCCACCATATCATTTACGAAGATTGCGTTTTCAGGGACATGTCGGCAAACGGCAACAATGATTTACTGAAACTATCGGGTCTTAATGATTTTGAAATCCTAAACTGTACGTTTATGAATGGTGCTGATGGTGGCAGCGGTATCGATATGGTCGGTTGCCATAATGGAATCATTAAAGGGAATTATTTTGAGAATATGGGATCCAATTCCATTCAGGCAAAAGGAGGTACTCAGCATATCCGCATGGAAGGGAATTTTTTTCGCAATGGTGGACAACGAACCCTCAACCTTGGAGGCAGCACTGGATTACAATATTTTCGTCCAATTGATGCGACTTTCGAAGCTGCCGATATACAGGTTTATTCGAACATCATTGTGGGATCTTGGGCAGCAATTGCTTATGTCGGATCTGTGAATGTGGAAGTGGTGAACAATACCATTTTCCAACCTGAAAATTGGGTTATCCGCATTTTACAAGAATCAGTTGACCCCGACCGTTTTGTGGAGTGCGGCGATAATATTTTCAGGAACAATATTGTTTATTTGGGCAACAATCTCTCTACAGAAACCAATATCGGCCCGAATACCCGCTCTGAAACTTTTCTGTTTTCCAATAATTTATGGTTCAACGAAGACGACCCTTTTTGGAATGGGCCAAACATTCCAGTTGACGATGCAAATGCAATAATCAATGCAGACCCTGATTTTCTTGACGCTCAAAACGATGATTTTTTAATCCCAATTTCCAGCCCAGCAGCTGGTGGAGGATATGGCTTGGCTGAACCTCAATATGATTTTTATGAAATGGGATTTGGTAATCCTCGATCCATTGGTGCGGTTGAGGCAAGTCCGGTATCCGCTGATTTTGAACCACTTGCGAACCTTCAGTCTTTCGACCTGTTCCCAAATCCTGGGGGACAATATTTGACCACCACGTTCATTTTGGACAACCCTGCTTCCGTTAAAATTGAAATCATCAGCCAAACTGGGCAGCGGGAATTATTGATGCCTGAATCAATTTTTGAAACAGGCGTTTTTGAAAAATTATTTGAAGTGGAAGTGCCGGCTGGTTGGTATTTGGTGAAAATTACTGCAGGTAACGAACACTCCGCACAAAGTTGGATGCGGGTGGATGTCAGGCCATGACACTACTTTTATTTGGTCGACCCTTTGGACAGGTCAATCTCAAATTTCCGCTCGCCGCTAGCTAAAAGCCCTGCATCCTGCCATCCCATTTTCTTATAAAAACCATCTGCTCTTGTATTAGGGTCAGTTGACAACCAGAGGGATTGAACACCTTTTCCATAAGTCCAATCCAACATCAGATTGTGCAACTTTCTGCCAATGCCCTTTTTTTCACTATCGGGCAAAATGAATAACGCCCAAACGTTTCTCTCAATTAAATCCACAATGCTAAAACCAACAATTTGGCCTTGTAATTCACAGACCCATCCTCGACCTCGTTCTTCTATCATTACGCGGCAATCTTCGTCAGTAACTTTGGACGGATCAGATAAAATGTTTTCCTTCACTGCATGACGGACATGCTGGATTTGTTTGATGTCGGCAGCAATTGCCTCTCTGAATTTTAGTTTCATATTGATGTTGAAATCGACTATAAAGAATTTTCTGTCATGCAGGAAAATTGTATTTCACTGGGTCAACCCAGAAATATACCTTAATGCTGTTTTAAATAAAATGTACAAAACCTGTGAAAGCATCCTAAAAAGAAAGCAAATTTACACAACCAATCCAGGCATAAGGAGCATCTTTATCCACCCGTGCCTTAATTCCACCTCCCCAATAAAAATTTCCGATCATTAGCCACAATATCTTATGAGTGATAGTGTACCAAAAGCAATTTTGATTTCTCTTGTTTCCCTGCTTATTGCATTACTAATTAGTTGTACAACTGAGAATCCTCCAAGAACAGACTCCCTGGTGAAAAAAGAAAGAGAAATTTGGGTCTATCAACATCAAGACTTGAAAGGAAGGGACTATACTGTTTTTTCGACCGAAATGCCTTTAAATAAAGGGATCTTACCCGAAAATTTCCTAGCCATAAAAAATAGAAACCAAGGCAATTGGAACTGCTTATTAAAATGGGAAGGAGACGTATTATGGTTTTACACTCCCTCCTCCAACTCGTTCGCTTCGCACAATTCAGACAATGGAAAGACCAAATGGACCATCATAGAAGAGGAGGATTTTAATTATTTCTTTTTTGATGATGAAAATGAAAAATACATCCGGTTCTCGAATGATTGCAACCAACCAGATGTCTTGTGCCTTGAAGCCGATGAAATGCAGATTGTCGGAGATATTTATTAATCACCATTTATCGACTTGTTGGAAAATAGGTTTTGCACAAAACCTAAAGCGGTCGGATATATGCCAATTTTCCATTTTTCCAAATTTTTATTTTCAGGCAGGAACTTTGCACTTCAATTATTCCGTTAAAACCCATTGTTTCAAACTAACTTTTGGTTAATATAGATTTTTCAGAATAACAATAGACTTGTTCGTAAATAAGATTTTAGGATATGAGAATTAGGTTTTTTAGTCTGATGGTCTATTTTTTTGAGTGCATAGCCGTAGCTACGGGCGAGAAAAAATAGTGCGACAGAGGGAAAAAGATTTTTTCATATTCAAAATCCTTATTTGCGAACAAGTCTAATCTGCAAGAATCATCTACCTTTAGCCAAATATAATACACAACAAATGGAAAAATGGAGAAGACTAAACGGGCAAAATATCGAATTGCCAATCAAGAAAGCGGTTGAAGAAACGATTGTCCGTGAAAGAACTGCTGGTCATCGCCTCAAAGTCTGCATTGGATCGGATTCACAAGTCAGAGGAGGCGTTGTTGAATTTGCTACAGTGATCGTTTTCCTGAGGGAACAAAAAGGGGGGTTTATGTTTATCCATAATTCTAAAATGGAAAAAAAGATGGGCGTGAAGGAAAGAATGATCTTAGAAGTTGGCAAGTCGGTTGACATCGCCTATCACTTATGCGACCTGCTCGACCTGTATGATGTGGAGTTAGAAGTACATGCCGACATTAACACAGACCCTGCATTCCAATCAAACACAGCGTTAAAAGAAGCGATGGGCTATATCTTGAGCATGGGATTTGTTTTCAAAGCAAAACCAGATGCATTCGCAAGTACCTCTTGTGCTGACAAAATGATATAGTTAGGATCGTTTAAAAAATAAGTTCGACAATTAGAGCGAAGTGATTTTGGTTTTAGACGATGAAAAAAAAGCGAGCATAGCCAAAGCTACGTAAGTATTTTTTGAAGAAGTATAAAATCAAAAGGACGAGTTAAAATGTCGAACTTATTTTTTAAACGATCCTAAGCCTTAAACTATAGCAATTGTCAAGCTTTTGACCCATTATTCAATTATTATTAGCAAAATGATCAAAGCCATTCGGATTATTGAAGGCTTTTGATTTATTTGCATTACCTTTAGATTACTTTTTATCTAAAATAGCCCAACCAATTAGTTCTCGAAAACACTTCTTATTTTTGCCTCTATATTCAACTGTTCCGTAATTTTTACAACCTTTTCAATAGCTCTCAAAAGGCTTGTATGTATTTCGCAGACAAAAAAATTCCCTGATAGATATTGACAGGTAAGTTCAAAAGGATTTGACCCCTGTAATAACATCGACCCAGTTAACCACATGGACAGAAATCAATCAGTTACAACAAAAATCATTTAAGCGTGCTTTACAAAATTAAACTCAAGAACGCAGACGACAACGTCTTGCTGGACGATCACATCTATGAATGGCTCACGTCCGACCCCTATCTCACTAAAGTAGATTTCATCAACAACCTCAGACGCCATTCAAGTGGGTGTGCCGTCTTCCAAAAAACCTGGAAAAAACAAGACGGTAAATTCAAGACTGAAACAATCTACCTCCATAAGCTAGTTGCTGAAAAATTCTTGGCTGAAACAAGTTCGAATGAAAACAATTTGGTCGGTGCCAAAAACGGTAATAAATTAGACTGTCGCTTGGACAACCTTGTTTATCGCTCCAGAGCAGTTTCAAGCCGGAAACGTAAAACCAGTAGCAAAACTGGCTTTACAGGAGTTTATAAAGAAAACAACCGGTTCCGTGCTGTCATTTCAATCGATCGCAAGTCTGTCCACATTGGCATGTTCGATACACCTGAAGAGGCTGCGCTAGCATACAACAAAAAGTCAAAAGAGATTTATGGTGATAGTGGCAAACAAAACATAGTAAGGTAAACCGCAGTGACCTCAATAACATTGATCCTCTCCTCAACTACATATCCATCACCACAGGGCAATCAATATCAAACCATCTATTCTTATCCATGTAAAATAACGGTCAAATCCTATCCAAGGAGTAAATGCCATTTCTATTTCTGCCTATTATTGCCACATGAAAATAAAGAATGACCTGCTTTTAAAAACACTGAAAGGCGAACCAACACAACGCCCACCAGTTTGGTTAATGCGCCAAGCTGGACGCATACTCCCACAATACCGCGAAATCCGAAACCGGCTGTCAGGTTTTATCGAATTGGTAACGACCCCTGAACTTGCTGCTGAAGTCACCATTCAACCTGTGGATGAACTTGGGGTGGATGCAGCAATTATTTTTTCTGACATACTGGTGATCCCAGAGGCAATGGGGGTGGATTATGAAATGATCGAAAAAAAAGGACCTTCCTTCCCTAATCCGATCAAATCTATTACTGAAATAGAACAGTTGACATTTGGTGAAGATGCCGCCTCAAAACTGGAATATGTTTACGACGCAGTGAGGATTACAAAAAGGGAACTGGGTGGCAGCGTCCCGCTCATTGGATTTTCTGGAGCACCGTGGACACTACTTGCTTATATGATAGAAGGCGGGGGTAGCAAAACTTTTTCAAAAGCCCGAAAATTCCTCCATACCCAAGAATCCGCTGCCATTTTGCTACTGGACAAAATAACCGAATCAATCATTTCATATCTCAAAAATAAGATTGAAGCCGGAGTAGATGTAATACAAATTTTTGACTCTTGGGCAGGCATCCTTTCACCTCAATTATACCAGAAATACTCCTTGCCATTTATTTCACGAATATGTAAAGAGATAAACGAAGTCCCAGTTATTGTTTTTTCAAAAGATGCTTGGTTCGCCTTGGGAGAACTTGGAAAACTGGATTGTCAAGCGATTGGACTTGATTGGACAGTTTCCCCACAAATCGGAAGACAATGGGTTGGGCCTGAAAAAATATTGCAAGGAAATCTCGATCCCACCTTGCTTTACGCAGATGGAAATCAAATTGAAAAAGCCGTGACACAAATGATCCACGATTTCAAAGGAAAACATATCGCCAATCTTGGGCATGGAGTTTACCCAGACACGCCACTTGAAAATGTAAAGTGTTTTGTGGAGGCTGTAAAAGGATTCAAGTACCCATGACTGACTTCATTGGGCTGGATTATGATTAGATTATTACTTTTGCCACTCTGATACTCCAAAAACCAATCAATATCGACTGTCGGAACGAGGGAGAAACAATCAAAATAGCTAACGCATGGGATGGTTTAAAAGGCTTAAAGATGGAATCCAGACGGCTACGAAGTACAAAAAAGAAACGCCTGATGGATTGTGGTATAAATGCAAGGATTGCAATGAGATGAGTACCATGAAGGAGGTGAAGGCCAACTTTTTTAAATGCCCAAAATGTGACTACCACATCCGAATTGGATCTCACGATTATTTTGACCTCATTTTTGATGGCGAATATTTGGAATTATATACTGAGTTTGAATCAAAGGATATACTCGAATTCTCAGACTTAAAACCATATACCCAAAGATTGGAAGGGGCCAAAAAGAAAACAGGCCTTGCTGATGCCATAGCTGTCGCAATCGGCACACTGGGCAATAGGAAACTGGTAATTTCTGCCATGGATTTTACTTTTATTGGTGGCTCAATGGGTTCGGTTGTTGGCGCCAAAATCGCTATGGCGATCGATGAATGCATAAAAAACAATGCCCCCCTCCTAATTATCTCAAAATCTGGAGGTGCAAGGATGATGGAAGCTGCTTTTTCCCTCATGCAAATGGCCAAGACCTCGGCCAAATTAACCCAACTTTCAAGAGCCGGACTCCCTTATTTTTCGTTGATGACCGATCCCACAACAGGAGGAGTGACTGCGTCCTTTGCCATGTTGGGCAATCTTAATATTGCCGAGCCAAAAGCATTGATCGGCTTTGCTGGCCCTAGAGTAATAAAGGAAACGATCAAACGCGATTTACCAGAAGGATTTCAGACTTCTGAATTCCTTTTGGATCATGGTTTCCTCGATTTTATTGTAAACAGGAAAGACCTTAAAGAAAAATTAGCCACCCTTTTGGAAATGTTCAATATTGAAACAGTCCCATCTGAAATTGAATAATATTCAAAACATCGACAAACGATTCCTAACATTCTGATCATCAGTTAGTTAGCTACTCTCTCCATAAGTGCTTTGGCAAGCTCTCCTAAACACATATTAAGCTGTTAAAATCCCTGCCAGAATCCACTAAAAACTAGGGTATTTTTACTACTTTTGCCCCCTTGTTTTTTGAACCTAAACCTTAGAGTTTGTTGAGGGTTATTATTTTGGTGAAAAACCGCCCCATTTTTCCCTCAAAACCAAAAACTCAAACAAATTTTTAAAGATATTTAATGGAATCAGCACAAAGGATCATCCCGATCAATATTGAGGACGAAATGAAGTCCGCTTACATTGATTATTCAATGTCGGTCATCGTTTCCAGGGCACTGCCAGATGTTAGGGACGGTTTGAAACCAGTCCACAGGAGGGTGTTATATGGGATGGAAGACTTGGGACTTGGCTTCAACAAACCATTCAAGAAATCAGCACGTATTGTTGGGGAAGTTTTGGGTAAATACCACCCACATGGAGACTCCTCTGTTTACGATGCGATGGTCAGGATGGCACAAGATTGGTCATTGCGGTACCCACTTGTCAACGGCCAAGGCAACTTCGGCTCCATGGATGGTGATAGCCCAGCTGCCATGCGATACACTGAGGCCAGGATGGAACGGATAACTGGTGAGATATTAGCAGACATTGACAAAGACACAGTTGATTTTTCACTCAATTTTGATGATTCCTTAAAGGAACCTACTGTGCTGCCTACCCGCATACCAACCCTGCTAATCAATGGGGCTTCTGGTATCGCTGTGGGCATGGCAACCAACATGTTGCCCCACAACCTCACGGAAGTAATAAACGGCATTGTTGCAACAATTGCGGAGCCGGACATCACTACGGAAGGGTTGATGAAATATATCACAGCCCCAGATTTTCCAACAGGAGGGATCATCTATGGCTATACTGGTGTAAAAGATGCGTTTGAAACAGGTCGAGGACGAGTGGTCGTTCGAGGGCTTGCAAATATTGAGACTTCGAGTACCGGGAGAGAAACCATCATCATTTCTGAAATACCCTATCAGGTAAACAAAGCCAATCTGGTCATTAAAATAGCAGAACTGACCAATGATAAACGGATAGAAGGAATCAGCGATGTCAGGGATGAAAGTGACCGGAATGGCATGAGGATCGTAGTTGAAATCAAGCGCGACTCGATGGCAAGCATCGTGCTGAACCAACTTTATAAATTGACCCCTCTGCAAAACTCATATGGTGTCAACAATGTCGCCTTGGTAGGTGGACGCCCAATGATCCTAAACCTGAAACAGATCATAGAGGAATTTATAAAATTCCGTGTTGAGGTAGTGGTCCGGCGTACCCGTTACGATAAGAATAAGGCAGAAGCAAGGGCCCATATCCTCGAAGGTTACCTTATTGCACTTGACCATCTTGATGAAATTATTGCCCTAATTAGAAAATCCCAAACAGTTGATGATGCGAAAATTGGGTTGATCGAAAAGTTCGAGCTTTCTGAAATTCAAGCTAAAGCAATCCTGGAAATGCGACTCCAGAAATTGACCGGTCTTGAAAGAGAGAAAGTAAAAAAAGAATATGAAGAAATAATGGCTTTGATTGAAAAACTTAAAGCCATCCTTGAAAGCGAGGAACTACAACGTGAGATAATCAAGGAGGAATTGAGTGATATTAAGGAAAGATATGGCGATGAACGGCGCACTCAGATCACTTATGAAGATGGTGAAATAAATATCGAAGATATTATTCCAAATGAGCAGGTAGTAATTACTATCTCCCGTGCAGGATATATCAAACGTACCCCTGCAATTGATTATCGCCAACAAAGTCGTGGAGGACGAGGTGCAAGGGGCAGTCGGACAAAGGACGAGGATTTCATTGAACATATATTTATTGCAAACAATCATAACTTCTTGCTCTTTTTTACAGAATTGGGCAAATGTCATTGGTTGCGCGTTTATGAAATCCCTGAAGCCTCTAAGACCTCGGGAGGAAGGTTTATTCAAAACATACTTTCTATACCTAAAGACGACAGGGTAAAAGCATATATCATCATCCAGGATTTGAGAGATGAAGATTTTTTGACCAACAACTACATTATGTTCTGCACAAGGAAGGGAGTAGTTAAAAAAACACAGGTCAAAGCATATTCACGTCGCAGGGTAGGTGGCATAATCGCCATAACCATTAATGAAGGAGACACATTGTTAGAAGCAAAATTGACGCACGGCAAAAACGAAATTTTCATCGCTTCCCGACAAGGGAATGCAATTCACTTCAATGAAGAAAAAGTTCGTCCAATGGGTCGGTTAGCTGCTGGTGTGCGTGGAATTACTTTGGAAAACAAAGATGATTTCACCGTTGGCATGGCGGTAGTTGATGAAAGTGAAACCAATTTCACAATTATGTCCATTTCCGAAAAGGGTTATGGAAAACGGTCAGAAGTAGCCGAATACCGCCTGACAAACAGAGGTGGTAAAGGTGTAAAAACGATGGAGGTCACTGGTAAGACGGGAACGGTCATTGCAATCAAAGCCGTTTCAGAAGACGATGATTTGATGATTTCTACAAAATCTGGTATTGTCATAAGAATGCCCGTTAACGATATACGCGTGATGGGTCGGGCAACACAAGGAGTGAGGGTTATCCGTATTGACGACGAAGATGACATTGCTGATGTTGCAGTAGTTCAATCTGTTGAAGAAGAAAATAACGGAACGGAGGAGAATGGTGATTTTTCTGGTAGTGATCCAATTGTAGATGAAAGTTCCACTGAAGCTAGCGATTAATTTTATTTAATAATTCGCTAGGAATTTTTTAACAGTTATCTTCGTGGCATGAGCTTATGTTAGAAGTCTATATTTTGGCAGCAATCATAAAATTGACGTACTGCTAATTTCAAAAAGAACAAAACTTAATAAATCATGAAAAAATCGCTTTTTGGCTTACTATTCCTTTTTCTCATAACTTCAATCTCTTTCGCTCAAGATTCCCCAAAAAAGGCACAGGCCAAGGCTGGAAGGGCCTTAGGTGCTTATAATCTTGACCAAGCTGGCAATGAGGATAAACTCCATGAAGCCAAGGGGTTAATCGAAATTGCTGCAGCATCCAGCGAAACCAACGGTTCAGTTAAAACATGGCAAGTCAGGGGGGAGATTTTCAACTCTTATGCCGACAAAGACATCGCCATGATGTCAACGGGCATTGATCCAGAATTCTCTCCTAAGTATCCAGACGCACCACTAATAGCCACAGAATCTTTTGAAAAAGCTTTGGAACTGGCAGAAAAAAAATATGAGATCAAAGATGCACTAACTGGCCTTTCAGAATCAGTAAAAAAACTCAATCAAATTGGCAATTTACAGATTCAATCTGCCGATTATTCTGGAGCATTCAGATCCCTTTACAAAGTATTGCAATCCAATGACCTGCTCATTGAAAAAGGGGAAGAAGCTATTGTTAATGAGGAAGATATGTCCAACCATAAATTTGTCGTGGCTTTTTGTGCTAAGTCAGCTGAAGAATACTCCGTTGCCAGAAAACTATTTAAAGAACTTTACGATGCCGGCACAGACGAACCAAGCGTTTATGCTGAATATTATGATATCCTTTCGGCTGAAAAGTCTCCTGATGCGGATAGAATACTTAAAGAAGGCAGGGCTAAATTCCCCGAAAATTCTGAACTTTTATTTGCCAAAATAAATGACCTGATCCAAAAAGGGGAAAACGAAAAATTAAAAAGCGTTTTGGAGGAAGCCATCAAGGTTGAACCCAATAATGCTACCGTCCGTCTGGCCGCTGGAAATGTATGTATGAATCTTTTTACCGATGAATATGCGACAAACGGTGACTCAGATTTGGCTAAAGATTATTTCCAAAAATCCATGGCGTACTTTGACCAAGCCATCGAAATTGATCCAACATTGTTTGATGCAGCTTATAGCATTGGTTCGTTGTATTTCAACAAGGCAGTCGAGATCATCAAAGTGGCCAACGAATTACCTTTAAAGGAAGCCAAGAAATATGATGTAATGACAAAAGAAGCTACTGGCCTTATGGAAAGGGCGCTCCCATATTTCGAAAAAGCAGAATCCATGAATGCCAATGATATGAATACCCTGATCGCACTTTCTGAAATATTTGCGAGAATGAACGAATTCGATAAATCAACTGAATTCAAAAAGAGATTAGAAGTCGTTAAAGCAAGTGGAACAAACGAGTCTTCTTACTTCGATAATTGATCACATCCGGATATGTTTCAAACGAAAAGGCAGCCCCTGTACAGGGGCTGCCTTTTCTGTTTTTAGTAAAAATGGTAGCTTGGGGCTGATTTTAGAGTATGTTTTAAATTCCAAATGAGGAATTTTCAAAATTTGATAATCCTTTAAAAATGGGGATCGGCCATGTAATTTGTGTTTCCTAAATCATAAATTACGATGGTAAAAGTCAAACTGCCTTTTCGGCGTGTCCGGTTTACCGAGCTGACCGATTCCCAGTGGGAAGCTATAA
>JAJCYI010000072.1 GCA_029263015.1 Saprospiraceae bacterium
AATAGACATCGTTCCTAAATAAATTTAAGGCATGGAAACAAGGGTTTTTTTGTCAGACGAGGCATTTTTTGAAGGAATAGCCGAAGCTATTGCTGAAAAAGATAACGAAGTATGACGGAAAAAGACTGTTTAGCTGACTTAATAGTTATTTAGGAAAGATGTCTATTCTTGTTCTGTTCCTAAAAATACAAAATTGGCTCCTAACTCGCTCAAAACGAAAAGACATAGTTCTCCGTCGTGATTTTTATAGACCAATTTGAAATCGTCCACTTTTTCCGGGGAAAGGATCTGTTTGGTTACGAATTCTTCAAGCGTGGAAGCATTCACAGACCAATTGCCCTTCACGGAATCCTTATCAACGATATTTATGCCAATATCGACTGAGTGCTGGTGAATAACGAAGATGGGAAAGGAAGAAACCTCCTTCGTCAAAATGACTTCTGCAGCTTGGTTCAAAGTAGCTAAATAGGGTGATAGCTCTTCTCGTAATTGTTTGAATTGTTGCGTATTGCCTTGTTGCATGGTTGGTTGTGCGTTCTTGTCGTTGCAACGGTAAAAGTAGAAGTAATGTGGAGCGAAAAAAATAATCTCCAGTAAAAAATGAGATTAGCATTTTGATTTGCAGTGCCTCGCTTTACTTATTCAACAACTTCATTGAGACAAATAGTAAATATCCGCGGCAAAAAGGAACAGCTTCTTACCTTTGCATTTTCTTTATAAAGATTGCTAAAATAGGACTGCTTTTCCGCCTCCGGCAAAATGGTCCGACGCTTACCAAACTGTCCATGAGTGATTTTATCAAACACGAATGTGGTGTTGCAATGATCCGCTTGCTGAAGCCATTTGATTATTACATCGAAAAATACGGGACTGCCCTGTATGGCCTCAACAAACTTCAATTGTTGATGGAAAAACAACGGAACCGCGGCCAGGACGGGGCAGGCCTTGCCTCAGTAAAACTATACAGCAAACCTGGCAACAAAATCATTAACAGAAAGCGGAGCAATGGCCAAAAAGCGATCCAATCCATTTTCAGGGATGTGTATGGCAATTTCAACAAATTATCAAAAGAGAAAAGGAAAGATGTGCAGTGGATGAAGGAAAACGTACCATATTTGGGGGAGCTGATACTTGGCCACCTTCGTTATGGCACGCACGGAATAAATAGTGTAAAAAACTGTCACCCTTTCATTCGGAAAAGTAACTGGATCAACCGGACCTTGGTGATGGCAGGCAATTTCAACCTCACCAATGTTGATGAACTGTTCGACGAACTGGTAGGATATGGCCAATATCCCATGGAACGAACCGATACCGTCACCGTTATGGAAAAAATCGGCCATTTTCTCGATGCCGAGGTTCAGCGACTTCATGCCTGGTATAAGCACGATTCCCATACCAACGAGGAGATCAATGAACTGATATTTGAGAACCTTGACATCCAAAAAATACTGAAAAAAGCTACCCGGGACTTTGATGGTGGATACACGATGGCTGGTGTGATCGGCCACGGTGATGCGTTTGTGGTGCGCGATCCCAATGGCATTCGGCCCGCATTCTATTACCAAGACGATGAGGTGGTCGTGGCGACTTCGGAGCGCCCTCCCATCCAGACGGCTTTCAATGTGCATATTTCAGAAGTGAAAGAAATCGAGCCTGGCCATGCGCTGATCGTCAGGAGGAATGGAACGGTGAGCCAAGTGCCTTTTGCCGAGCAGGGCGAACAGAAATCCTGTTCATTCGAGCGTATTTATTTTTCCCGTGGGAATGACCGGGATATTTATTCTGAAAGAAAAAAACTTGGGGAGGAACTGGCAGAAAGGGTGCTTCAGGCGGTGGATTTCAACGTGGATCAAACCGTTTTTTCTTTTGTTCCAAATACAGCTGAAAGTGCTTTTGAAGGGATGGTGAAAGGTGTCGAAAAACGCTTGGTACACCTGAAGGCAGAAAAGGTAAAAGCACTGGGTAAAGATGCGGACATTGATGTAATAAAAAAGATCATCTCCCAAACTGCGAGGGTGGAAAAACTCGTGCATAAAGATGCCAAACTCCGCACCTTCATCGCCGATGACGGTTCACGGGGCAACCTTGTTACGCATGGCTATGATGTTACCTATGGCATTGTCCAAAACGACGTTGACAACCTAGTGCTGCTGGACGACAGTATTGTTCGGGGCACAACTCTGCGCAATAGCATTATCCGAATTGCAGCACGATTGCGCCCGAAAAAAATCATTATAGTTTCCAGCGCCCCCCAGATCCGTTACCCCGATTGCTATGGCATCGATATGTCAAAGATGAAAGATTTTGTTGCTTTTCAGGCATTGGTTGCCCTGCTGAAGGAAAACGGTAAAACCAACCTGCTGGACGAAGCATACGAGCGATGTGTCGCACAAAAGGATCTTCCGAAAGAGGAAATAAAAAATGAAGTAAAACCACTTTATAGCACTTTCACATTAGAAGAAATCTCCAAAAAGATCGCCGAACTCGTCACGCCGCCCGAGGGTATCAAGCCAGAAGTGGAGGTCATTTACCAAAACCTGGAAGGACTGCACAAGGCCTGTCCCAATCACCTCGGCGATTGGTACTTCTCCGGCAACTTCCCCACGCCTGGCGGGAATAGGGTGGTGAACAGGGCTTTTATGATTTATATGGAAGGGAAGGATGAAAGGGCGTATTGATTCGCATTATTAATTGGATACGACCCGAAATTCGGTTCGCTCATTTTCCAAATGCTCTGCCTCGGAGCAATCAACGCTATCCTTGCAACGGTTTTTCAAACGGTCTTCCCCAAACCCTATTGCCGTCAGGCGGCTACGTTGTATTCCCATTGAAATTAGGTGTTCGGCTACTGCTTCTGCCCGCTTATGGGACAAGTTGCGGTTGTCTTCCGCTTCTCCACGGGCATCTGTATGGGAACTGATTTCTACTCTAATATTAGGCTCGTCTTCCATCAACTCGAACAAAGAACTGTTGATTGTTTTTTTGCCTTCATCGTGCAATTCGCTGCTTTCCGGGCTGAAATAGATGGGCAGTTTGTTATAATCCAATAGGGCGCATTCGATTTCTTCCCAAACGGCTAGCCCTCCCATATCTTGTATTTGCTGGGTCTCAAAATAACGGTATTCGAATAACTCTGTTTTGGCCGTGTCTTTCACCACTATTATTTCTAGTGTTTTCTCTGGGTCTGTTCCATAACATAAAACCATGCAGTCCTTTGGATCGCTTGATCGGCAGTCCTCGGTTTTCAATCTATATGTCAATCTTTTGACGGTTGGGCTTAATACCAGGGTAAGGGTGTCTAATAGAGAAGCATCTATATCGCCCCCTGTGTAGATAGGGTAAACCCCCTCCTGTTTTTGATATGTTTCAGATGTAAAACGCCTGATGTAGCATTTGTCGAGAGTAGGGTTGTCAGATGAACGCTCCTGGGTTTTGAAACTGCTTTCCTCTGGTTCGCTCATATACTTGCTGATATTGCAGCCAATGCTTGAAAGGAGGAGGAGGTAAATGAGCAAGTTTTTCATGGATAAGGTGGTTAGGTGGGGTGGCCTTGGTTTTTTTTACAAGTGCAAAAGTATATTTTCAAAAATCATCCAGAAAATAACTTCTGAATTTTGGGCTCATGTTCTCAAGGTCCTGGTTTTCGAGATTTCGGCCACTTTGAAAGCAGTGTCTTTGACCGCTCCAGAATACTGCCCACGGGCAATTTCGGAAATTTCGCCCAGAACCAAACTGCAGGATTTCCGAAATTCGCCATGAACCTGACGTTTGCGCTGGGTTTGGCCTCCGATAATGGGTTTACTGAAATTTCGGAAACCAGCAAATCATGTAACATGAGCGAATGGCTTATCAAATGACAACTAAATTCCCGTATCCAAACTGGAGTGGCCAAATATAAGTTCTTGCAATATGTCTGGCTCTCGCTCAATTTGATTTCTGCACATTTTCAATGCAGTTGGAAACGACCGAATTTCGCTTTCTATTTCATTCCAGCTTTTCTGCTGAAAATATATGTTCCTCAAAATAGAATTCAATAATTCGCTCCGGTTGTCATCACAATAATTGAGGCATAGGTTGTCAATCATATATTGAACCCTTTTCGATGGGGTGTATTTCAAAACTTCGGTTTCAAGCAGCTAATCGGTTAACTCGGTCAACCACTAAATCCCATCTTTGACTTTTAAAACATACTCTCAAACTCAGCATTTTTTGAGCCCCTCCGTTTGACCATCTTTGTCCGGATCTTTTCATTCTTTGCTGAACCAAAGTCCGATGGGATGCTTCTATTGCTCCGGAACCAATTTGGAGGCCCAAGCTTCGGTACAACTTATAATTCATTCGATTTTTATTTTTGTCCAAATACCGGATTTCTGTAAATTTTGTGTCTACTTGTTCGGGGGTCTTTGCTTTTAGTCCCCGTATGGAATCCAGCACTTGTTCCGTCCTGCTTTCCAATAGCCACTCCTTGTTCTGGTTTAACCAACTTTTAAACCTGGCGGGGTCATTTATTAACAGTTTGCCGATTTTGGACAAATGCTCTGTTACGTGATAATAATCCAATATGGCCCTGGCCCCGGGGTAGTTTTTCTTTATCCAATTGTCTATCCAAATAGCCCCGTCCGTAACAAATACCAGCCTTTTCCCCAGTGATCTGTAATGGCTGATGCCCTTGTCAAAAATCTCCGTAAAACCAGTACAGTGCCCTAAATGGGAAGCATATTGAGAATTTGTAACTTGCTGTCTGTTAGTACCTTTGCTCTGCTTTTCAATATCTGATTGCCGGAATACCCTGCCGACTTTTACTTCCTGCCAGCCATCGTCGGTAAAGATCATTCCACCATCCATCTGAGCATAAACCACATCGTCCGGGCACACCTCCATTCGGGGCATGTCTTTTTTCAACCCCTCATCTATCAGCCCACCATAAGTGTCGGTAATACGGTAAAGCTGACTTGTGCTTATTTTGACTCTCAACAGTTTTTCAACGGTCTGGCCAGCCTGCCCATAAACTTCCATTTGGCAGATGAAAGTGGCCTGCTCCTGAAGATATGGACTGACCTTAAACCCGTTCAGGGGCTTGCTGAACGGATGGGTATTTTTGATAGATACTTTCCCGAAACGGGTCAGGATTTTTTTTTAACACGGTGGTCTTTTCCCGGGGAACTAATGTTTCGTTCCATAACCTCACGGCCTAGTTCAAGCCAAACCTCTTCAAACCTTTTTTCGTATTCGTAAAACTTTTTTTCCTTTTTCAGTTGCTCTAATTCCGGCCATTTTTCGACAGCCAACTTGAGAAATTCTTTTTTGTCCATAATATGTGATTTCTCAGCAAGATACTATCTTACACCGAAATTTTGAAATACACCCCATGCGTTGACAAATCATATTCAAGCAAATAAAAAGGGTCGTAATTTTCTCCGGCAGGTTTTAATATAGAATCAATTGGTTTTTTTCCTTTGAATTTGACTGAATTAACTTCAGCGTCCACCATGAAGAAATTCCCCCAAAGCCATCCTTTTTTTTCTTTCCGGTTAGGGTCAAAATGATCAAGGCTGCCTTTTTGTTTTGAATGAATTGCCGAGAAATAATGGCCATCCTGCCAATTGTCTTCAGCTAAATATTCAGGTTTGCAAAGTATTTGTTCCGTATATGCACATAGCCCATTTTGGCAATGGTATAATTGCATGATTATATCCAGATAATATCGGCCATTTGAGGAAGTGTATTTCCCGTGAGGCAAACCTTGCTCTTCAATGTTTTTTTCCCAGGCTTTGTAAACAGTAGAAAGGTTGCAATTTTTATTGATTTTTCTCATGTCTTGATATTGCCCAAGTACCCGAAAGGTCGTCTGACAAACGGAGGTATTTTTTGATTATACTTTTGTTTTCGGGGGTTGGATTTTTTATTTCATCTTTTGAGAGATCCTTTACTTTGTCTTTTAAAATAGAAAGTTCTTGCATTTTTTCAGAACGCTTTTTGTCACTTCCTCTTGTGAGGTCAAATATCCTGGTCAATATTTGGTCGTAACGTAATATCTGTGGGTCGAGTCGATAATTTTTCACATGATTCTCCCCTTCATAATATTTCTCCCGATATACTTTTCCGTTACTGTCAAATTTTAATTCTACTATTTCCCATGGTTCAAAAGAAGAAGCAATAATGGGCGAATGTGTCGCAAAAAAGAATTGTGAATTTTTTTCTTTATCGAAAGAAGTGTAATAATCTATTATTTCTTTTTGAATGTCGGGGTATAATGAATTTTCGGGTTCGTCCATAAGGACAATGCTGTCAGGTTTTAATAATTGATAGATAGGGAAAGCGGTATAGATTATTTGTTTTGTACCGGTGCTTAAATTTTCATAAGAAATAACATTATTATCGTCCAGCGATTTAATCGGCAGAATGTCTTTTTCTCGTACATCATCAATTTCTGTTTTTACGGCAAGATGAAAACGGTTTAGGAAAATATCAAGGCATTCTTTAGCGACAATCTCTGTTGGGTTTGGGTTTTCTTTTTTCCAAGTTTCAAGTTCTCCTTTAATGTTTTCAATTTTTTTGTCTATTAATTTTAAACGAAAATTTATTGAATCATTTTTATGATCTTTTATTTTCTCAAAATATTCTTTCCATATTTTCTCTAATTTACCTTCATCGATTTTGTGAAAAAAAGGGGCGGTTTTATTTTCATATTTAACTGTAGATTCTTCAGCTATTAGAATGCTATTTTCTGGGTTTTCATTTTTGATATAAAAATTTGCAATTCCCGCAGGGAAAAATAATAAAGCATTTATTGAACCACCATGTTCTGGGTAAAAAGTTTTCGGATCGCCATTGTCAACTTCTATTGGCCAACTGAATCTTTTTGTCCAAAATTTGAACTTCCTCAAAGAGCTTGGAGGATCGACAGGAACAAGTACACTTACATCCTCCTTTAGCTGTGAGTGTAAGCATGCATTTTTTATTTCCTCCAACAACGTTGTCTTCCCCGTCCCACTCTGCCCAATAAAACAAACTTTATCCAAAGGCTGCCCTTCTTTCTTATGCCGTTTCGGATAAGTCAAGTCCAGTTCAAAATCCTCGAACTGGTGATATTTTGATATTTTTATTTTGCTTATTTTCATAAGTATCGAGTTTTAAAATACCAAAGTTACAACAAAATCTATCTCCCCATCGCCTCCCCCAATCCCGTAAACCGCTTCCCTGCCCCGTCATTCCGCACGGCCATATACAGCGCCTTTTTCGATCCTACCAGAATCACCAGTTTTTTGCCCCTCGTGATGCCGGTGTAGATCAAATTCCGGTACAGCATCATATAATGAGAAGTATGGATGGGGATAATGATGCAGGGGCACTCGCTGCCCTGGTACTTGTGGATGCTCACCGAGTAGGCCAGCGTCAGTTGGTCGAGGTCGGTGAAGTCGTAGGTGATGTCCCGGCCATCTATTTCCACGATCAATTCATGTTCCTCTCGGTCAATGTGGCGTATGTAGCCGACGTCGCCGTTGAATACATCTAAGTCATAATTGTTGCGGAGCTGCATCACCTTGTCGTTGATGTGGAAAGTGCGACCCAGCTTGACGAGTGGGTCATAACTCGGATTGAGTTTTTTTTGTAAAACCTCGTTGAGGTTGCGGTTGCCGATGGTGCCTCGGTTCATCGGGCTGAGCACTTGAATGTCGAGGAAGGAATCGAATTTGTACGCCTTCGGCAATCGGGTCTCGACTAACTGGGTGATAATGGCAGGTATTTTTTCTGAATCCTCTTGTTCCATAAAAAAGAAATCGCTGTCCTTAACATTTGAGATGTCAGGGAACTCTCCTGCATTCACCCGGTGGGCGTTGGTGATGATCCTCGAATGGGCGGCCTGCCGGAATATTTCTGTTAAACGGGTCAACGGAATTTTATCCGAATCAATCAAGTCTTGCAGTACACTGCCTGCTCCCACGCTTGGCAACTGATCCGCATCACCCACAAGGATTAAACGGGCAGTAGTTGGCACTGCTTTCAGTAAATTGTACATCAGTACTGTATCGATCATGCTGGCCTCGTCAACGATCAACAGGTCGCAGTCGAGTGGATTTTCCTTGTTTTTTTTAAATCCATTTATCGAAAAATCAAACTCCAGCAAAGTGTGGATGGTGCTGGCCTTCATGCCTGTGATTTCAGCCATCCTTTTGGCGGCACGGCCAGTCGGGGCAGCGAGCAATATTTTGCTGGTCATTTGGTGGCTGACCAGCAGTATGACTTTGGTGATGGTGCTTTTTCCCGTGCCCGGTCCGCCAGTGATGATATGGACTTTTTCGTTCAAAGATTTTCCTACGGCCAGGCGTTGGTTGTCCGCCAATTGGATGCCCAATTTCTTTTCTGCCCATGCGACAGCCTCTTTCTTTTTCACAGCCCGCAGGCCTGACATGCCATTAATCAAGCGTTTCAACTCTTTGCCAATGCCTTGTTCACAGACGTGGAAGAGTTGTAGCCAAACACATGCAACTGGCTCATTGTCAACTATCAACGGTGCAGTCAGGATGCGTTTTTCTTGTTCTATGAATGCCAGTCGGGCAGCGATGAGGTTGGCATTCACTTCTAACAATTCTTGTGCTTTTTCGAGAAATTTATCAACTGGAAAACAAGTGTGCCCGTTATCAGAAATTTGGTGGAGGGCATATTCCACTCCAGCATCGATACGGATGTCGCTTTCCTTTTTTATGCCCATTTTTTGGGCCGTCTGGTCAGCCGTCTTGAAACCGATGCCCCAGATGTCGCGGGCCAATTGGAAGGGATTGTCTTTGATGACCCTGATACTGTCATCGCCATAAGTTTTGAAAACCTTTTGTGCATAGGTCGGGCTGATGCCATAGCCCATGAGAAAGGTCATCACTTCCCGAATGGCTTTTTGTTCCGACCATCCTGCTTTAATTTTTTCCAAACGCTTTGGTCCGATGCCGTCAATATCTTCTTGCAGCATGTCGGGGTTCTCATCAATAATGTCCAGCGTTTTTTCACCGTACTTGTTGACGATCTGTTCGGCGAAGTGCTTGCCGACACCTTTTATCATGCCGCTGGCGAGGTATTTTTTTATGCCTCGGATGGTAGCTGGTTGGGTGACCTGGTAGTCTTGTACTACGAATTGAAAACCAAATTTTGGGTCGTTTTTCCAAGATCCATCGCAGCGTAGTGTTTCCCCCACCTGCACCGAGGTCATGGTGCCGACGATGGTGGTGAGTTCTGCTTTTCCGCTTTCTTGTAGGCGTGCGACCGTCCAGCCGTTTTCGGCGTTCTGGAAAGTGATGCGTTCTATGTGGCCGGTGATGGTGTCCATGAATGGGCAAATATCGGGGAGAAAACAAAAGACCTACTAATTTATGTTAAAATAAGTAGGTCTAAAATTAAAAGGAAGTAAACAATCACTGATTTAAGCAAGGCTACCAGTTAAGGGCATTTCATCATAAGTCTTTCCGTTAAGTGTTCTACCTGCTTTCTTTTTATTGGTGCCACCCCATTGCTTGAAAAAAAATGCGACTCCGTGTGCTTTACAGTTTTGTCTAATTTCTTCTACCCATTCTTTTTTCATGAGGCGCGGCTTTCGTCCACTTTCACCTCCAACAATTACCCAATCTATCCCATTGATATTAAGACTTGGAAGTGGGGCAATCAAAGGCTCACAAGAAAGGAATTTTGTTTTAGCGTTTGTTCCTCTTAAATAATCGACTCGCTCTAAAACTTTTTCATCTTCTACCGATACCCCCATCCATATATTTTCTGTCCAATTTAATTCTTTGTGATATTCATATAATAAATCACCCCTTTTTGTCAATACTTGAAATATGTGTTGAGGAAGATCATTCATTACTTTGAATACATCCTGAATGTAATCAAGCGGCACTTTTTCGTGAAATAAATCGCTCATAGAATTGACAAATACAACCTTTGGTTTTTTCCAAGTATAAGGAATATTCAAAGTTTCCGGATGTAATGTTAGTTCGAAGTTGTTTGCATATTTTTCAACGCCCATTGCCTGTAGGCGACGAGACATGACTTCAGCATAACAATATTTGCAGCCTTGTGATATTTTGTTGCAGCCTGTTGTTGGGTTCCAGGTCATATCAGTCCATTCTATGCTTGATTGAGCCATGATACTTGATTATTGTAGTTTGATTTTTGCACGAATTTTTTCACCTTCTTTATAATACTTATAGCTTATGTAGAACGATGATTTACGCACAGGTTTATTTTCCAAATCCAATACTTTTAGTCTTCCTTCTTTTTGAAGTTTATCAAGAATTTGATTTGTGTGTTTAGGTAAATGACCATTGAATAGAGTGAACTCATAAAGTTGTTTATTATTTACAGATCCTGTCCTCAAATAAGCCTCTATGCTTCTTTCAAACTTTTTAACGTTTGGAGTTTTTTCAAAAGTTGAAAAAAGGGTGTTTTCAGATTCGTAGCTCCAACCCCTGCCTTCTTCTTTATCAATTCCCCATTTGGCATCTAACATTCTATCAAATCCATAAATATGATTTGTAAAAAAGAACAGACAAAAAAACTGGTTAGTATCTCTTGAAATAACAAAGGAATCGACAAAATATGAATTCAATTTTTTCCTGAATGCATCAGTTAGGTTCTCAATGAATTCTAACCCAGTAGTACTCATAGGCCATTGGTTTTCTGGCACTAATTCCTCGATGAATTCTTTCAGGCTTTGGGGTGTGCCCTTTTCTACAAAACGAAACATATCTCGCGTTGGCAAAAACAATAAAACCTCTGAATTCCCAGAATCAAGTAAAGATTCAATGTCGCTAATGCGTATGTCTTTATAACCATAAGGATCAATAAAAATAAATGCCTTTGCCTTTTTTATTGATCTTATGTCTTTAGAAATTTTAGGCAGTAGGTCTCGATAATCTTCGGTAGAGAAACGAATCTCGCCTATTTCTGCATGATGCAAATTACTCTCGCTAACAATTCTTTCTAGTTTTTCAACTTTATTATTCTGTAAATCATTGAATAGACAATGAAATCCCATTGTTCTTTTTCGTTTAACTCTATTTGATTGATGAATGTCCTGAATTGTCTCTAGAATAGCCATCGGACTCCCTTTGCCACCGTTGTCATAAATTCCCTCACCACAGAAAAGATCATAAAGGAACACATTATCAATGTAAGGCGATTCGTTTAAAACATTAAGAAACCTTTCCAGGTAAGTTTTAAGAAGACGAATCTTAACTTCTGAATGTTGAAACATTGTAGTCTGGGAGTCTTTCAAGGCCATGTTAAAGAGGTTTTTTGAATGGTTTTTAAAACATTGAAAAACTTTTTGTGCGCAATTTAAAACAAATTATTTTAATTTCAAAACATATACTCCCCCTCACAACGGCACATTCCCATGTTTCTTCCTCGGCAGCCGCTCCACTTTATTTTCCAGCATCGTAAACGCCTTAATCAACTTCCGGCGGGTATCTTTTGGATCAATCACTTCGTCTATGAAACCACGTTCGGCAGCAGTATATGGGTTGGCAAAAAGTTCTTTGTATTCCTGTTCCTTTTGGGCCAGCATGGCAGCTGGGTCGTCGGATTCTTTTATTTCCTTTCGGAAAATGATTTCACTCGCACCTTTGGCACCCATCACAGCAATTTCTGCTGATGGCCAGGCGAAGTTCATATCTGCGCCGATGTGCTTTGAGTTCATTACATCATAAGCGCCGCCATAAGCCTTGCGGGTAATGACAGTCACCCTCGGCACGGTCGCTTCACTGAAGGCATATAGTAATTTAGCGCCGTTCACGATGATGCCGTTCCATTCCTGGTCCGTGCCAGGTAGGAATCCGGGGACATCTTCCAAAACCAATAGAGGAATGTTGAAGCAATCGCAAAAGCGCACAAAGCGGGCAGCTTTGCGGGAGGAATTGACATCCAAGACCCCCGCGAGGCTCATGGGCTGGTTGCCAACGATTCCGATGCTACGGCCAGCCAGTTTGGAAAACCCGACGACGATGTTCTCGGCAAATTCTTCGTGGATTTCAAAAAAAGAACCTTCATCAACGATCCCTTTTATCACATCCCGCATATCATAAGGCTGGTGGGCATTTTCAGGAATGATGCCGGTGAGTTGTTCCCGTGTTTCTTCTCCCAATTGATAGGGTAGGCGAGGGGTTTTTTCTTCGCAATTCTGGGGCATGTACGAAAGAAGCATCTTTATTTTTTTGATGCAATCAATATCGTTCGAGGCAGTCAGGTGCGTCACGCCCGACTTGGTGGCGTGGGTGTGGGCACCGCCGAGTTCTTCACTTGTCACTTCCTCGTTGGTTACTGTTTTTACCACGTTGGGGCCCGTGACAAACATGTAGCTGGTATGCTCCACCATGATTGTAAAATCAGTCATGGCAGGTGAATAAACGGCTCCACCTGCACAGGGACCCATCACCGCTGAAATCTGTGGCACGACGCCTGAAGACCTGACATTTCGGTAAAAAATATCTGCATAACCGCCCAGTGACCGAACCCCTTCTTGGATCCTCGCCCCACCAGAATCGTTCAGGCCGATGACAGGGGCGCCATTCTTCATGGCAAGGTCCATTATCTTGCAAATCTTCTCTGCATGGGTTTCTGAGAGAGAGCCGCCAAACACAGTGAAATCTTGTGCGAAAACATAAACCAAACGGTCGTTCACTGTGCCATAGCCAGTGACCACGCCATCGCCAAGGAAGCGGTGTTTTTCCATGTCAAATTCCTTTGTACGATGCGTGACCAACATGCCGATTTCCTCGAATGAACCTTCGTCCATTAAAAAATGGATGCGTTCCCTAGCGGTCAGTTTACCTTTTTCGTGCTGTTTTTCGATGCGGTTCTCACCACCGCCCATGTGTGCTTCGGCTATTTTTGATTGGAGGAGTTCTAATTTTTTATCCATGATAATTAGTTGGCAGTTTGCAGTAAACAGAATGCCGTAAGCAAGTGTACAATGCTAAACATCAATTGTTTACGGGCAATAGGGAGTTTCGTTCTTTCGGATATTCTTGATTGTTCTTTTTGTGGTTTTGTAAGAAAGCCTCATTCCTAAGCCTCTTCCAGAATAAAAAAGAGGTGACATTTTGAATCAATGTTACCTCTTTTTTATTTTGCCAACTGCCAACTGCCAACTGCCAACTGAATCACCCTTCCTCCTGTCGCCTGTTTATTTCATCTCTTATTTTCGCAGCTTGCTCATAATCTTCCTTGGTGAGTACTTCTTCCAGCAAGCGATTCAATTCGTCAACAGAATAAGTTGTAAGTGAAGCTCCTTTTGCTGGGCCTTTTTTTCGGCGTGGACGCACACCGGCTTTGGCCGTTGCAGCTTTTTCTTCAGGCTCTTCCAGCACCACGCCAGCAGCGTCGAGGATAAACTCGTAAGTATAAATGGGGCAATTGAAGCGCACGGCCATGGCCAGTGCATCGGAGGTTCGGGAGTCAATTTCGAATATATCGCCGTTCTTTTCACAGATCAGGCGGGCATAAAAAATGCCGTCCAACAAGTTGTTGATTACAACTTCTTTAAGGTCTATGGTAAATGTTTCGAGTGCGTTTTTGAAAAGGTCGTGCGTGAGCGGGCGGTTGGGCGTCATGCGTTCCATGGCAACTGCAATAGCCTGTGCTTCAAAACCGCCAATGACGATTGGCAGACGTCTGGAGCCGTGTTGTTCACCCAGCACAACGGCATAGTTGTGCGATTGTGTAACACTGTGGGAAAGCGCTACTATGTCTAGTTCGATCTTTCTCATATCCAATTTAAAGAACAGGGTTGAAAAAGTAAGTCTATAATCACTCCTCCACAAATACCATCCTGCTCGATGGTCATTATTTCCCTCACTGGGAAAAGATTGCGAAATTCAGTGTTTCAAATGAAAAAAACAACTAATTCCTGATAGCTTGTGCCAACCTAATTGAATTGCTTTTATTCAAGGTAAAGCTACATTGGGCATTGGGAAAGGTGGTAGGATTGCCAGTTATTTTTTGGTTAGCGGTTGCCAAAACCATGTTGGTGAAAGGTGGTATGTGAGCTTATGAAATACGACTCAGGGTCAACCCTCGAACCGCTGCCGCAATACTTCATAAAGCATGATTCCCGATGCAACGGATACATTGAACGAGTCTGTTTCTCCTTTTTGTGGTATGCTAAAACGTTCGTTTACCCGGCTGAGCAGGGCAGGGGCAACACCTTCGTCTTCTGATCCAACGATGAGGGCCGTGGGTGCGGTAAAATCAAATTCGAAGATGTGTTTTTGCGCGTGAAGATCACTTGCAAATACTTGTACGCCAGCGTTTTGTAAATATTCGACTGCCGAAACTAAACTGCCTTCTCGACAAACTGTGAGCCGTGTCAAAGCGCCTGCCGATGTTTTTAAAGCATCAGCATTGATGAGGGCTGATCCCGTTTTCGGGACGACGAGGGCGTGTGCACCACATACTTCGGCAGAACGGGCGATGGCACCAAGGTTTCGCACATCTGTGACTCGGTCGAGGAGGAGGATAAGTGGTGTCTCGCCTTTTTCATAAATCATCGGGACGACATCTTCCAGGCGGTAATAAGTGAGCAAGGCCAGATAGCCGATGATGCCTTGGTGGTTGCCGCCCGTGATCTTGCTGAGTTTTTCTTTCGGCACATATTGCAGGGGGATTTCGTGTTCCCTGCATAGGTGACGCACCTCTTTTTCGAAATCGCCGACAGTCCCACGCTGAATGAATACTTTATCGAAATGGGAGCCTGAACGGATGGCATCAACGACAGGGTGGCGGCCAAAAATGATGTTGGTGGTTTTGCTTTGTTTCAAAATGGGTGGATTGGAAATTAAGAAATTAGAAATTGGGAAATCCGGGCGGGAAGGTACGAAGGGTTTTTGGAAATGGGTGTGTGGGAGCGGTATTGACTTGCGGAATGTACATGATCTGTTTACTTTCCGCAAGCAAATATTTTTTTAACTTGCGGAAAGTGTTTATTTTTATCTACATTCCGCAATTCAAAAACAGTTTACCATGTCAAATCAACTGGTGGGAAGAAAAGAGGAGCGAGCCATTTTACAGACAGCATTGGAATCCAATGAAGCAGAGATGGTTTCTATTATTGGCCGCCGCCGGGTGGGTAAAACCTTTTTGGTTCGCTCTTATTTCAAAGACCGGATTGTCTTCGAGATTTCGGGATTACAGAATGCGAATGGGAGTGGGCAGTTGCGGAATTTTGCCAATCAGCTAAAACACTTTTCGGGTTCTCAAATCTCGATCAAGCCGCCTTCGGATTGGCTGGAGGCTTTTTTTATGCTGGTGGAATATTTGAATACAATTGACCAAAAGAAAAAGCCCGTTGTATTTTTCGATGAGGTGCCTTGGATGGCTACGCACAAATCCGGTTTTCTCACAGGGCTGAGTTATTTTTGGAATTCTTGGGCCGTCCAGCAAAACATCGTTGTCGTGATTTGCGGTTCTTCCGCTTCTTGGATGATCCAGAAAATCCTTCGAGACAAAGGGGGTTTGCACAACCGGGTCACCAAACGCATCAGGTTGCACCCATTTACCCTTGCCGAGACCGAAGAATATTTTTCCGTTCGGGGCATCCACTTCGAGCGCTACCAATTGCTGCAACTGTACATGGCTATTGGCGGCATCCCACATTATCTCAAAGAAATAGAAGGGGGTAAAAGTGCTACACAGAATATTGACAAAATCTGTTTCAGTGAAAGTGGCATTTTGCGGGATGAATTTTTGAGCCTCTACCCCGCTTTGTTCGATCACGCAGACTACCACATTGCCATGATCCGAGCATTGGCTGCCAAACCCCAGGGCATGACCCGCACAGATTTGATCAAAACTTCTGGGCTTCCCGAAAGTGGCCGTATCACGAAGGTTTTGGAAGAATTGTCCGAATCGGGGTTCATTACTGCCTACCCTCCGTTTGGCAAGAAAAAAAAGCTCATGCTTTTTCGACTGACAGATGAATATTCACTTTTTTATCTGCGATTTATAGAAAGGAACCTGCTCGAAAAAGAAGGCGTATGGTCGGCTCTCCGCCAGACCCAGCCATACAAAATATGGTGCGGCTATGCTTTTGAAAATGTCTGCCTGAAACACATTCCACAGATCAAACAGGCATTAGGCATTTCAGGCATTTATACCCGATCGTCTTCCTTTCTAAAAAAGCCCGATGCCGACGGCCCCGGTGTTCAGGTAGATCTATTGATTGACCGCAACGACCAAACCATCAACCTGGTAGAAATCAAATTCTCTAATGATGGATTTACGATTACCAGAGAATATGCAAAAAAGCTACGTAACAAAATCCAGATATTCCGCCAAAGCAGCAAGACTCGCAAGCAGGTTTTCCTGACCCTCATCTCCACCTTTGGCCTCAAGCAAAATATGCATAGCGTCGGGCTGGTGGACAATGATTTGGACTTGGAGGTTTTGTTTGAGGGGTAATTCCACCTCACTGAAAGGGGGCAAAGCCCTGCACCCACAGATGGTAGCTTTGACTAAAGAATACCGGATTGTACTGGCCACTAAAATAAAGTGGTCACAAACTTAGTTGGTTGCCTGTTTTGGACCAGTTGTATGAATTCAGAAAAATTCATCAACCAATTTTGTTGTTCCGTTAAATAAGTTTCGTGTAAAGAATTGGGCAATACAAGCAGAAGATTTTTCGCATGCATTTCATTTGTTTGGTTGGTGCTGATGCCAGGTTCTAAGGTAAAGAGGTGTTTCTTATCAATCCTTTCAGCTTCTGCAAGAACTTGTCTCCATCTGTCCTTGCAGGTGGATTTTGATCCCAGCATAGTGAGGTTTGAGGTCGAGAACGACGGGTCGTGATATTGCTCAATTCCTGGAAAGATAAAATCGGGTTTTGATTTGTTTTCTGTCACTTTCTCTCTGGAATAAGTAACCTTGTAGTCAATCAACACCTGTTCCAAGTGGTTCTCAAGGGCATATCCTGCCCTCGACTTTCTCCTGTTGTGAACGCTTAGCGAAAAACGAATGAAATCATCAACTTCGTGGAATCCTATCTGGATTCTTTCCTGGACTATATGCCTTTCCAAGGTCTTGAACATTAGTTCTTCGCGGTCAACCCAGGCAAGCAAAGCTTGGTCGGGGTCATCAAGAGAAGATACTATGTCACATGTACCTCTTGCAAAAGCCGAAAAAACGCGGGTCGAAGGGAAGGTCGTACCAAAACGCTCAAGGATCATTTCGAGCCAGTCAGTGGTCTCTGGTTCCACTTCAACCCCCAACGTTTCAAGGATAGTCCTTTCAGCAAACCCCAGTGTCCTGTTCGCTTCTCCTTCTATTTCCTTCGCCTTGAAAGTGGTATTTTCATCAGTGATGCCGAAAAGCCAGAGTGTCTGCCTTTCATAAGTGCTGCCTTCCTTGACAACGAGGAAAAGCACAGAACCGTCGGACTTTTTTCCAACAACGAGAAGGTCTCCTGGGGCTGCTTGTTCGGTCACGCCATTCCCTTGGAAATATAGGCGGTATTCTGCAGAGCGGTGAGACTGGTTTCCCCTTGAATCGTACCATGTGAAAGAACCAGATTCTGAAATTATTTCATTTTCGTCATCGCCCATGTAGAGATAACTACCTCTCATTTCAATCTTGTCCCGTCCGAAAATTTTGACCATCCCCCTCACACCATTGATTTCGTGCTGATTGGAAACGGCCATGTCAGCCTCGACGGGTCTGAGTTTCTTTACTGCAACGCCTGAAAAGTATTGGGATAATCTGGTCATTTGGTTATGGTTTGTGAAGATAATTAAATTTGAAGGGGGCTAATGTCTTCTAATGGGATGCCTGTGGCAACTTACTAATTCACAATTCAGATGGAGCTATTTTTTATGGATTTATCAGTCTTTAATCAATTTCACGACCTGCTTCCCAATAGCATGTATTAAAGGCACTACTACAGAGTTACCAAATTGCCTGTATGCCTGATTGTCCGATACTGGAATAACAAACTTCTCTGGGTAACCCTGTAGTCTTGCACATTCTCTCGGTGTAAGCCTTCTTGGGTTTTTGCCTTCTTGGGGGATCAGTATCTCTGCACCGTCTTTATAATACCTTGCGCTGATTGTTCTTGTAATGCCATCGAAATTTATCAGCCCATAGCCAAATCCATTTCCTTTGGCCTTGTGCTTTTTAGCATATTCCTGTAAGTATTTCCACAGGTTGTCCGACAATGTGTATTTATCATCCACTTCATCCTCAAGAATATCTTCAACGGCGTGAGTGGGTTTAGGCATTTCTGGGAACTGGAATTTTTCCTCGCCATTAAATACGGTTTTGTCAAATCCGGCGATAAATATCCTCTCTCTGTGCTGGGGTACGAAATGCTTTCCATCAAGCACCTGGGTGTGGATGGAATAGCCCAGTTCTTCCAATGCCCCTTTAATTACTTGAAAGGTCTTCCCTTTATCGTGGGAAACAAGGTTTTTTACATTTTCAAGCAAAAATCCTTTAGGTCTTTTAGATTCGAGAATTCTTACAATATCGAAGAACAGCGTACCCTGTGTTTCATCCTTAAAACCATGCTGTCTGCCCAGGCTGTTTTTTTTGCTGACTCCGGCAATGGAAAATGGTTGGCATGGAAATCCAGCCACTAGTATATCATGTTCCGGTATGTTCCGTTCATTTATTTTGGTGATGTCTCCGAATGGCACTTCTCCAAAATTCGCTTCGTAGGTTTTTTTTGAAAATTTATTCCATTCTGAAGAAAAAACACATTTTCCTCCTAGTTTCTGGAAAGCATATCTGAATCCACCGATGCCTGCAAATAAGTCGATGAATTTAAATTTGGGGTTTTTCTGGGGAGAAAATGGTACATCCCAAACGATGGGTAGTTCAAACTGAAATTCCGAATCCTTAGCTACATCTATTTCCTCTAGATATTCATTGGCCTCAGGAATGTAATAATCTTTCATTCCATTTTTTTTATTCTGAAGAAAATGGGTCAGGTAAGCCAACCCTTCATTTTCTATTCCCTTGATTCTTCTATCATCAAATTTCAACTTCTTGCGAAGTTCAGAGTATTTTACTGTCTTTCTAACCATAATAGTACCTTCAATTTTTTCAAGTCCTTGGTTTGTTTTGATGTCGCTTCCTCAAAAAGCAGTTTTTATTTTTAACTGCTCGCATCTTTCTATTGAATTTTCCTCTGGACAGTACATCCATTTAGCAAAGATACAATTTGTTTGATGAGTAAAACTTGTTATATCTATTTGTATTCGATAAGTGCTGGGCGTGAGTCTTTCTGGAGTCGATGAGTGTCTCATGGGATTTAACTTTTATGGGGTTTAGAACATAGTGGTAGCCTAAATTTACCAAGACAGTTTTGTTTCTCTGGCACAGGGACTGAGCCCTTTGGCCTGCTTTGCGTGTCGGTCTTCCCGCCTCCATCCAAGTCATTGGTTACAATCCTATGGCAGCGAGGTTTGGCCTCAATATAGTAATATACCCCATTTGCTTAAACCTGGTTTAATCGATGGAAATAAGACCTGACAGGTTTTCAAAACCTGTCAGATCTGGCCGATAAGTCTTCGGATAAAAAAGACTACTGCCGAAATTTTAAGGGCCGAAATTTCTCTTAACACCCCTTAATTTGGAACAACTGATGCAATCTTAGATCAGTGGATTACTGGAAACACAATTTTTGATATGCGTCAACCCGATTTGTTATATGATTGGATTTTATTACAAATTTATTGGTGAGAGTGGGGCTGAAATAGTCACAGGACACAGTCCAGCGCCAGCGGGAAAACAGCTCTCTTATTCATCAAGATAGGAGTACCTTGTCCTTCCGTTCGAAATTTTTTAAGAGGCACGAATTAACCTGTTTTATTAGGTTAGTGTTAGTATTAAGATCCGCCGGACGTGGAAGTACGGCCGGTTTTTTTATCCCACTTTGTTGAGTTTCTCATTTGAAGGATTTCCCCTCGAAGACAAAGCAGACATCGGAAACATCACAGGGAAGCGAAAACTTAGTAAGGATGGCGATGTGTTATTGACGATATTTGCCCAGCTGGAAGGCACTTCTAAAATTCCGTATAGCTGGTTTTACCTTGTTGTTTCAAGTTTAGCGCCAGCGTAACTTGAAACAATTTCAACAAGCAGGCCGCATCTGTAAGGCCAGTCTAAGCAGTCGCAGCCGGCCCGTGGGGGAATCGCAAGTTGCACTGCGCTAAACTTGCGACAACTGGTAAAATCAAAAATACAACACTTGGCCTATTTATTTAGGCCATCTTCATGCAACAATGCCCATACTAACATTAAAGTCGTTTTTGAAGTTGCTTTTCTATAAAACAGATAATATGAAGCTATACATCAAATATATGGTCAGTTTAAGATGTAAAATGTTGGTAATGGAAGAGCTGAAAAAACTGGGTTTGAATTATGTTGTTGTTGATTTGGGCATGGTTGAAATTTTGGAAGACATTACCCAGGAACAACAGGAATTACTGCGCAATAACCTAACCAGATCAGGTTTGGAACTTTTGGATAATAAAAGGAGCATATTGATTGAAAAAATAAAAAATGTAATTACTGAAATGATCCATTATACTGATGAATTGCCTAAAGTGAATTATTCTGACTATATCAGTGAAAAATTAGGTTACGATTACACCTACCTGGCCAACACATTTTCCGAAGTTAAAGGAATTACTATACAGCAGTTTATTATTCTCCATAAGATTGAAAGAGTAAAGGAATTAATTCTATATGATGAACTCAACTTATCCGAAATTGCATTTAAACTGCATTATAGCAGCCCTGCACATCTGTCCAACCAGTTCAAGAAGGTGACTGGCCTCACTCCTTCCTTTTACAAAAATATGAAGCTAAAAAGGAATAAGAATTTAGAAAACATGTGATATGTGTAAGTATTGTTTGTAGATGTACAATGTTTCACCAGCCGTTTAGCCATAGCTTTGAGCTATTAGACTTTATTGGAAATTAGGAAATTGCTAACCGATTGATTTTCAATTCTTCCTAAATTTCTATTTTCTCAATTTTCAATTTCTACTTTTCAGATGGGTTGCCTTACTCCATTTCAAGATTCCATTAAATCGCACCATAAAACAATATGAACTATACCTATCTAATTGTTCCTATCGTCATACTTTTTTTGGCAGGGATCAGAATTGTCAGGCCTACCCACAAAGGGTTAATTGAACGCCTAGGGAAATACAAAAAATTGGCAGGGCCAGGTTTTCATTGGATAATACCAATGATAGACCGTTTGTTTTTGGTGAATATAACTGAGCAAATGGTTGATGCTGAGCCACAAGAAATAATCACCAATGACAATCTAAATGCCAGCGTTGATGCCCAAGTCTATTTCAGGGTGAAATCAGATGAAGAGAGTGTGAAAGGATCAACCTATGACGTTAATAACTACCAGTGGCAGATAGTAAATCTGGCACGTACCACCCTGCGTAATATTATAGGTACACTTACTTTAAAATCTGCCAATAGTGAACGTGGAAGGATCAATATGGAACTTCATGAAACGCTTCATAAAGAAACCCAGAGTTGGGGAATTGAAATAATACGCACAGAATTAAAACAGATTGACCCACCTAAGGATGTTCAGGAAACGATGAACAAGGTAGTCAAAGCGGAAAATGAAAAAATTGCTGCCATTGATTCTGCGACTGCCGCTGAAACAGTAGCAGATGGCGTAAAGCGTGCAAAAATAAAAGAAGCCGAAGGTTACAAACGGGCTAAAATATTACATGCCGAAGGAGAAGCCGAAGCCATTAAATTAGTGAATGATGCAGCCGATAAATATTTTATTGGAAATGCTCAATTGTTGAGAAAATTAGAGGCTATGGAAACAGCCCTTAAAAACAATGCTAAAATTGTTGTCCCTCCTGGTTCAGATCTGGTGAATATAATTGGAGAAATGGCTGGCGTAATTCCATTGAACAGAAAATAAAAAGAATTTTAATTATAAGTAAGTGAGCAAATCAAAATTAAGCCTGTTTGAAATTGTTTTTTCAAAATAATTTCAAACATATCTTGATTTTATAAACCAAAATAATAATGGCAAAAGAGAAGAAAGACAAGAACCAAAAACAAAAATCAGATAAAAAAGCTCCTGCGATGAACCTGAAAGAAAAAAGAGCTGCAAAAGCGGCTAAACGGAAAGAAAAAAAGAACGCCAGTTCTGATCTGTAGTTTTTTTTGGTTTCAGGCAATCAATAAAATACGTAGCTCTACCTAAAATAGAAAATGTAGATCTACTTCAAATTTGGTATCTGTACATTGAATACATGGCAGGTTTAACCACTAAGTCGGTAAACCTGCCATGGCTCTTGTTGGTACCTTCAGCCGCACTGTATGAATGTTGCTCAATGAAAACGATGAATATGTAAAGTCAAAAATTTTCAAAACAGTAGAACTACTTGAATACATTCCAAAGTCGGTGGTGATCAAATCTATTGTCAGAAAAACGACTGGCAGTATCAGCGTTTTTTCATTTGATTCCGGTGAAGTGCTTACCAGAAAAACCTCTCCTTTCGATACCTTCATCCAAGTCATTGACGGAAAAGCTGAAATCATTATTGATGGTACGTCCAACTTATTGGAAACCGGTGAATCCATCATCATTCCTGCCCATCACCGCCACACGATAAAGGCCAATGTAAAATTTAAAATACTATCGACCATTATCAAAAGTGGGTATGAAGAAATAAACTTGTAAATATGAAAATGCCAAAAAGAGACAATAAGTATAAAGAAGGTTCAGCCATCTATGCCAATGTCGCCCCTTCCCTGAAATTGATCATCAGGCGTTATGTTAACAGGATATATTATTGCAAGGTAGCGGGAGACCCTACCCTGAAAGAACGGGTATATTTTGAAAGGGAACTGACTTCCATTCCGGTAAAGACAGCATGATACAGTAACCAAGGACTGCACAGAACTGTAAACGGCAACTGCCAAAGAGGATCTCGTTGCAGCCTCCAAATCCAAGGCTGGTGAAAGTGATCGCGTAGGCAAACCCATCGGGATGAAAGCTTTGTTTACTCATTTCCTAAGAGATATTGTTTTTATATCACTAGGCATTCTTGCGGCTGGTTTCGGGCTCAAAGGTTTTGTTACTTATAAGCAGAGTATCCAACTTATAGAACTCCTTCATCTTCGTAATCTCCATACCATAAAAAATGCCCAGGGATGGTTTTCCCTGGGCACACATATCTTACACTCGAAACCTATTAAAGGTAAAACCCATCATTTGGAAACGATTGAATGTGTAAGGCTAGCGGTTTGAGCCGCCGATACTATTTCTATCTAAGCTTTAATTAGCTGCGATTATTGGAGTGCTCCTTTCTCGGCTCGGCTTTTTTCACCACAATGTTATGACCAGCAAGATCAGAGTCATTCAACGCTTCAATAGCGGTCGTAGCGGCGGTATCGTCATCCATTTCGACAAATCCAAATCCTTTTGAACGGCTGGTAAATTTGTCAGTGATAACATTGGCTGAAGAAACGGTTCCGTATTCTTCAAATACTGTCCTCAATTCGTCACTTGTAGTGTCGTAGTTGAGTTTTGCAATAAATAAATTCATAAAAAAAATGATAAATGATAAAATAAGAAACCAAAAGTCAGTGTCAATGGCCATTTTCTCTAAGGGTAAATCACCTCGGAAAGATGGCCAAAAAGCATCCGTGTTAAAGAACAGGCATTGAATGATAATCAGGAAATTTTATGACTTGGCGACTGATTAGGAAGGGAAGCTATAAAAATGCGGGCTATCGAAGGAATGACTCGAACTTAACATTTTGATCTCTTTAAGTTCATCGTGCAAACGTGGGAGTTGGGATTAAGTTGTGAATTGGAGCATTTATTATTGGTAAAGTTTACCTTATTAAGTATCACGTATAAGTATGAGCGCACAAAATGTTGAATATTAAGACTTTGTGTTTAGAAAAAAATATGATATGCCACCAGCTGATCAGACGGTGGATTTTGTTTTATCTTGTTTATAGCTGTAACGTTTTCTCCCCAATTCCTTGAGCTTTCGGAAATGAGAAACCAGTGCATGTCGAAAGGCCGGCTTTAAATTGTAGGTAAAACCATGCTCTTTTGCAGTCACTTACACTATGGGGGTAAGTATATTTCACTTGTTGTTTCAAGTTTAACGCCAGCGTAACCTGAAACAACTTTAACAAGCAGATCGTATAACAAGCAGATCGTATTTGTCAGGCCGGACTTAGCAGTCACAGCCGGACTTTGGGGGAATCGCAAGTTGCGCTGCGCTAAACTTGCGACAACTGGTGACTAAGACGTGAGAGGGGGATTTTATGATTTTTTCAGTTGGTTATTTTTGATTTCTTTTAGGTGATCCAACACCTCCATCATCACTGGGTTTTCTGTGGCATTATTTCTCATTTCCTCTTTCCTTAGCCCTAATTTAGTATCAAAATATCCCAAAACAAGAGACACTAAAATGAAAGAGATCATTACCAAAGGATAAAATATAAGCCTGTTTTCATCTAACAATTCTCGAACGCTGGAATCATTAATTGAATTTAAGAACACAAACGCAATCATCACAAAATTGATATAGCCTAGATACATTTTTGCCCTATCAAGATATATTTTCCATCTGACCAATGTTTTTTTAGTCATTGGTATCCCCAAAATTTTTACTTTTTTTAGTTGAACATTCTTGTTTTTCATAAGCTTTTTATTTTTTGAAATAATAGGATTTCTTTCATTACACCACTGACTCCATAATAATCAAAAATAAAAACCTAATCTCTATTGACGACTCTCCCTGCCTTCGGTCAGCTACTACAAAAGTATTTGACATCATTTACCAAAACAAGAAAAGCCCTGCCGATATGGCAAGGCTTTAACTTTTTGTGGAGAATACCGGAGTCGAACCGGTGACCTCTTGCATGCCATGCAAGCGCTCTAGCCAGCTGAGCTAATCCCCCGTTTTTTCAATGAATAATGGACAATGTGTAGTGAATAATGATTGAACCAAATTGTTCATTGCTAATTATTCCTTGCTCCTTCTCATTTGCGGTTGCGAAATTAAATATTTTTGGGAAATCCGTTAGTTAAATCACATTTTAAGTTTGCTCGTTATCTTTCGAGGGTTTCTTACCTTCCACTTTGCTGCGCCGCTTGGCCTCTTTCAATTTCTGGGAAATGATCCACTCCAGCTGCCCGTTCACGCTGCGGAACTCATCGGCAGCCCATTTCTCCACGGCGGCGTAGAGGTCTTCGTCAATTCGCAGGACAAATTTCTTCTTTGGCATTTTTTAGTGATCGGTGATTAGTGACCAGTGATTAGTGAAATCAACTAATCACTGGTCACTAATCACTATTTGCTTTTATTGATGCAAAGTGCCAGTGTTCAATACTGGAGTAGCCTCTTTGTCGGCGCAAAGCACAACCATAAGGTTGCTGACCATGGCGGCTTTTTTATCTTCATCCAAATGAATTACGTCTTTTTTGGAAAGATCATCCAAGGCCATTTCTACCATGCTGACTGCGCCTTCCACAATCTTGAAACGGGCAGCAACGATGGCCTCCGCCTGTTGCCTTTTCAGCATTGCACTCGCAATTTCTTGGGCATAAGCCAGATAACCAATCCTTGCCTCCATGACTTCGATGCCAGCAATGGTAAGGCGTTCGCCAAGCTCTTTCTCCAAAGCATGGTTAACTTCATCGACGCCTGAGCGAAGGGTCACTTCTTCCTGTTTATCGTCAAAATTATCATATGAATAAGTACCTGCCATTTGCCGGACGGCGGCATCGCTCTGCACCATGACGAAGTGCTCGTATTTGTCCACATCAAAAGCGGCCTTGAACGTGTCCTTCACTCGCCAAACTGTAATGACGCTGATGAGGATGGGGTTGCCCCGCTTGTCGTTCACTTTTACCCTTTCGCTCTCAAAATTACGGGCACGTAGGGAAATGGGCTTCCTGCTGTAAAATGGGTTTACCCAAAAAAAGCCGTTGTCTTTCACTGTTCCTTTGTATTCTCCAAAGAGGGTCAGTACGCGGGAGCCGTTTGGATTGATGAAAAAGAAACCAGCTAACATTATTAAGATAAGCGCCCCCAAGAAAAGAGCCCAAAGTATTTGGCTTGAAACAACTAAATATATGGTTGCGACAATTACGACCAACCAAACCAACAACATGATGTAACCTGAAATCGGACGAACTGTTTTTTCTTTCATGGTAGTTTTATTTTGATATTAAAATGATGTCATAAAGATATTTAAATGAATCATAAATATCAAGTTCTTTTCGATAAATGGTGTTTGTTTCCCCATGAATACAAAAAAAGGGGCTTGCTGGATGAAGTTCCAGCAAGCCCCTTAGGGATTATTCCCCGCTTCTATCATTCCTTATAGAACAACCACTTTCCGAGTTCTTTCAAAGTCACTTTCTTGCCGTACATCAAAATGCCGACCCGGTAAATCCTCCCCGCTAGCCAAACAAAGAACAGCGCAGAGGCCGCAAGCACGACCATAGATGTCAATAGTTCCCACAAGGGCGGCTCAAAAGCAAGGCGGGCTGGCATGAGCACCGGAGAAAACAAGGGTATGATAGACATCCAGGTAGCCAACGGGCTTGTCGGGTTTTCTATGACAGGACTGATAAGGATGATGGCAATAATGATTGGTGCCATGGCCACAAAAGTAATTGGCTGGCTTTCGCCGAGGTCGTCCCCCATGGCTGAACCGACAGCCGCAAACAGGGAGGCATAAATAAAGTAGCCGCCAATAAAATAAAATAGGAATACCGGAATAATGTAACCCCAGTTCTGTGATTTGAGTACATTCAGGTTTTCCATCACCGCTGACATTTCTGGGGGTGGACCACCACCCTGCATGGGGCCTTGCTGTGCTTCTGCCATTGTCTCCATGGGGATGAACATGCCGACTACCGATATCAATGCAATGGTCATTCCTATCCAGATAAACATTTGCGTAAGGCCAACAGCGCTCACGCCAATGATTTTGCCAAGCATCAACTGGAATGGCTTTACAGAAGAAATGATCACTTCCACGATCCGGTTTGTTTTTTCTTCCATTACCGATCGCATTATCATGGTGCCGTAAATCAGCAGGACAATATAAATTATGAAACCAGAAACAAATCCAATGGCAGTTGCGATTCCAGCACTGTTTTGTTTGTCACTTTCGATCAGTTCGCCAGCTTCGTTTTTTGTCAGCTCTTTTTCCTTGAGCGAAACGTCGGGTCTAAAACTGTTTAGTATGTCTTCGTCATACCCAGATCGCTTAATGTTGTGGTTTTCAACACTTTTGGCAATCTTCCGCTCAATGCTTGACTTTGACCCAAGTGACAGCTGTCCTTCCGAAAAATAATACACCTCCATGGCTTCTTCGCCCGAATCGGGCAGGGCGGGGATGTGCAATACGCCATCGTAGCCCATATTGTTATAGTTGGCTTTCAGATCGTTGATTGGCTCACTGCGAAGTTCATACTGAACTTCCTGAGTCGTATCAGTTGGCGGGACAAACACGCCCGATACATCTTTTACTGCTATTGTTTTTGATTCTTTGCCAGCATAAATAGCCAATAGGGCGGGCACGGTAAACAATGCAACAAAAATGAGCGGAGAGAGCAGGGTGATCAGGATAAAACTTTTCTTTTTGACCCTTGTCAAATATTCCCGCTGTATGATTAGACCAAGTTTATTCATTGATGATATAGTGATTAGAAATTAGTGATTGGTTTTCAGAATTTGCCTACTGCCTACTGCCTACTGCCTACTGCCTACTCATTCGACTCCCCAACCTTCTTTATGAAAATCTGATTGATGGTCGGCAAGATTTCATTGAATGACCTGATGTGGACTCCCTTGTGGATGAGATACCGCAATATTTCATTGGAATCCCCTCCCTCGTGGACTTTGATGTTCAGGTCGTGGCCGTTGGCGGAATTGATCTCAAATCCACTGTTGGCAGCATCGGTTGCAGCTAGGCCAGATGGCAGATCGCCAGCGAATTCTATTTTGAAAACATTTTCTTTGAACTGCTCTTTCACATCTGTCACTTTTCCTTCCAAGACATTCTTTCCTTTGTTTATCAAAACGATCTGTTCACACATTTCTTCCACTGATTCCATCTGGTGAGTGGAAAAAATGATACTTGTCCCGTTCTTGTTCAATTCCTTGATCTCATCTTTAATCAAATTGGTATTGATCGGGTCGAGGCCGCTGAACGGTTCGTCAAGGATGAGTAATTTTGGCTTGTGCAGCACCGTGGCGATGAACTGGACTTTTTGCTGCATTCCTTTCGACAATTCTTCTATTTTCTTGTCCCACCAGTCTTTGATGTCGAATCGCTCAAACCAATATCGGAGTTCTTTTTTTGTCTCTGCGGACGACAGTCCTTTAAGCCTGGTCAGATAGGTCAATTGATCGCCAACCTTCATTTTTTTGTACAGCCCCCGTTCTTCGGGCATGTAGCCAATTTGCTCAGGATGAAGGCTATTTAGCTTTTGGCCATCAAGCCAAACTTGGCCGCTATCAGCCTTGGTGATCGTGGTGATGATTCGGATCAGGGAGGTTTTACCTGCGCCATTGGGTCCCAACATTCCAAAAACAATTCCTTTTGGAATGTCAAAACTAACTTGGTCAACGGCAACATGTTTGCCGTAAGTTTTAACGACATCTTCTAAGCGGAGAATGCTCATATTGGTTATTCGTATGTTAGTTAGAGTTTATCCTAAAAAATAATGCGAGGGCAAGATAGCAGGTTGTTAGGGAAATGTTAAGGCATTTCTATTTAGGTCGACTTTTTATAGATGAAATGTGCCGTTCAAGAATGGTCGCTTTTTAGAAAAGCTCCAAAGCGATTAGCGGAGAAACAATATTTGGCGCAATCTGAGTTACAATGCCGCTCATGGGCATAACTTTAATAGACTTGTACGGTTCTGACAATCAGTTATTTAGCCTGTCCCGTAGGGACTCAACGTCGGTAACAAAAATGACGATCTTCCGATTCCGTCCCGTAGGGACGTAACATAGGTCGGTAACATTCACATTACGTCCCTACGGGACGAAGAAAGGTCGGCTCTGGTTCATTGCTACCGATGTTGCGTCCCTACGGGACGAAGTAACACATTAGTTATCAGAACCGAACAAGTCTAATATTGTAGTTGAACTGTTTTATTACGGTCCTTCTTTTGTCATTGTATATTTTCTGAAAAATGAGTGGGTTCTTTTCTATTCGTAGCGACTCCTTCTCAAAGGCAAGAATGAATTTTTGACCGAGGCCATTTTGTTGGCCTTCGTAATACGTCCAAGCCTCCCTTAAATCTTGGAGAGCTTCTACTTGGACAATAATGGTGTAGTTCATAGCTTGAACTCGGCTAATGCTTCTTCCAATGATACGGCACTTGATTTACCGTTCTGGAAATTTGCATCCCTCCTATCCAATTCTTTTTTCCAAATATCAGAAAGAACAAAAGGTTGGTTTAGTTTTTCTGAGGAGGGGGAAGCAAAAACTTGCAAAAAGAATTGCATCAATTCCAATTGTTCTGTTTTTGTCAGTTTCAAAAAAGATTCTTTTATGGTTGCTGCCTGTAAAGTCATGTGAAAAACTGTTGGATTTAATTACAATATTAAACCAATTTTATTGAAATTCAAATCAATATTCTTGGCTTGTCCCATTGCAACAATTATTTGTTTATGTCCTTTCATATTGTGTTGACACTAAAAAGAGCAATCGTATTGTCTTGTTAGTTTTTTCGATGAAATGGAATACCCAAGAAGCGTGGCTTTTCTAAAAAGCCACGCTTCTGCAGCATTTACAACATCGGAACAACAACTGAAAGCTTGTAAAAATCATTTGGATAATTGGAGTCTTTGAAGTTCTTCCCTAAAGAAATACGGAAATCATAGCGCTCACCTACCGTGAATTTTGCGTAAGCACCAACTTATCAGCTTTGTTCAAAGTGATTTCCCAAATAAGTATTGCCTTTTGCAGCCTAACATCTAGGCACGCATAAATTTACCCCTGGAAAGATAATCACATCTTTTACACCTCTGCCATCTCAACCTCCTCTTCCACCTTATCCAATTCTACCCTCAAGTTATCTATAATAAACACCTGTCGGGTGGGTGTATTTTTGCCCATGTAATAGGAAAGCAACTGATCCAACTCAGTGTCTTCCTGCAACACCACCGGCTCCAGGCGCATATTTTCATTGATGAAATCTTTGAATTCTCCAGGTGATATTTCACCCAGTCCCTTGAAGCGGGTAATCTCTGCCTTGCCGCGCAACGTTTGGATCGCCTTCTGTTTCTCAGTTTCGCTGTAACAGTAAAATGTTTTGCGTTTATCACGCACCCGGAAAAGGGGTGTCTGCAATATATATAGGTGTCCATTTCGTACTAAATCAGGAAAAAACTGCAGGAAAAAAGTGAGCAGCAACAGGCGGATGTGCATACCATCTACATCGGCATCGGTAGCGATCACTACCTGGTTGTAGCGCAGGTCGTCCATGTCATTTTCGATGTTGAGGGCATGTTGCAGTAAGTTCAGTTCTTCATTTTGGTAAACGATTTTTTTGGACATGCCAAAACAATTGAGCGGCTTGCCCCGCAAGCTGAACACTGCTTGCGAAGGCACATGCCTTGCCTTGGTGATGCTGCCACTTGCGGAGTCCCCTTCGGTGATAAATATCGTCGTGGCCAATCGGTTTTCTTCAGATGTTTTCCGTGGCGAATCATTATAGTGATTTCGGCAATCCCTCAACTTCTTGTTGTGGAGGTTGGCTTTTTTTGCCCGGTCGTTTGCCAGTTTTTTGATGCCTGCGATTTCCTTCCGCTCCCGTTCCGACTGTACAATCCGATTTTGGATGGCTTTGGCCACTCCCTCATTTTTGTGAAGAAAATTGTCAAGTTCCCTTTTTAGAAAATCATTGATAAATGTGCGGACAGTTGGTCCTTCTGGGCCCATATCGAATGAGCCAAGTTTTGTTTTTGTCTGCGATTCGAAAATGGGTTCTTCCACCCTGACGCTGATGGCTGCGACGATAGAGGCCCGCACATCTTTTGCATCGTAGTTTTTATTGAAAAAGTCACGTACCACTCTTACGATGGACTCTTTGAATGCATTCAAATGCGTACCACCCTGCGTGGTGTTCTGCCCATTTACAAATGAGTGATATTGTTCTCCGTAATGGTTGCCGTGCGAAATGGCTACCTCAATATCTTCACCGGCCAAGTGGATGATCGGATATCTCAAAGTCTCTTTCTGGGTCTTGTTGCTCAATAGGTCGAGCAAGCCTTTGCGGGAGTACATCGTCTTTCCGTTATAATGCATTTTCAGCCCAGAATTCAAGTAGGCATAATTCCACAACTGACTCTCCACATATTCTGTGCGGTAACGGTAATTTTTAAAGACTGAGCTGTCTGGTTTGAAAAGCACGAACGTACCGTTTTCCTCGCCGGTCTTCGTCAGTCTATGGTCTTTGGTGATATTCCCGATCTGGAATTCCGCCACTTTCATTTTGCCTTCCCGCACTGACTGCACCTTAAAATAATCGGAGAGCGCATTCACCGCCTTGGAGCCGACCCCGTTCAGGCCAACAGATTTTTTAAATGCTTTGCTGTCGTATTTCCCGCCAGTGTTGATCTGTGAAACACAGTCCACGACTTTCCCTAACGGAATGCCTCGGCCAAAGTCCCGCACTTCCACAATGCCGTCATTAATTTTTACTTCTATATCTTTTCCGAAGCCCATTATGTATTCGTCGATACAGTTGTCGAGCACCTCTTTCAGCAGCACATAAATGCCATCATCGGCAGAGGAGCCATCGCCCAATTTTCCAATGTACATGCCTGGGCGCATGCGTATGTGTTCCCGCCAATCGAGGGATTTGATATTGTCTTCGGTGTAGGTTACTTGTGACATTTAATTTATGAATTATGATTTGTTTTGGGATTTGGCTTTTTCGATTTGTTGGTTGATGAAGTCGGCGTGGGCTTTGGTCTCTGCTCTTACAAATTCAATAACTTCGTTATCAGTTAATTCTTCATGATCATAATTAAGTCTAATTAATTCATTGTCTTTTGAATCTTTAACCGAATAGTGGTAGATGTCGAATTCAAATGTAATGCTTGATGTATAGTTGAAGTTATCAATGTCTTTCCTATTAAATTTCTCAAATTCATATTTAATCGAAAATGAATGAAGGCGCTTCCAAACGAGTCTTATCTTTCTGGTGCTAATATTTTCAACTATTTCTTTAGCGTCCCTATATATTGCTGACATGGACTTTTCCTGTAAATATGCATCATGATAGAATTTTTTAAATTTTGAAGATTCTTCAGAAAATTTACTTATTAATTTTGGAATTGATTTTTCATATATTTTTTGAACTAATTCACTTGTCCTTTTAACCAACCTTTCAGCTCCAATTCTATTTAGTTGAAGTTCAATCAACGTAATTTCCTTATCCACATCATCTTCCTCATCAATATTCTCCCCTTTAGCCCCCCGAATCATCAAGTCCAACGACTCCTCCAAATTCTTTCCAATATATTCGAAAAATGGAACAATCATTCCCGCATCGGACTGTTGAAGTGCAGCGATATAATTGTCCTTGTCTTTCGTTTTTATGATGACAGGTGGGTAGCCATTTTTCATTAAAATGAAGTTCATCAAAATTCTCGCTGTGCGGCCATTGCCGTCATCGAAAGGATGGATGCGTATGAACTTGTAATGAAATTCAGCGGCCAACAAAAGTGGATGTGTTTCAGGATCGGTTTCTTTTTCCCTATACCAATTGATGAGGTCACTCATCATAGCAGGAGTTTCCTCTGGTGTTGCAAATCGAAAAGTTTCACCAGTCGGAGTGAGCACGTGATTAGGCATAGATTTGTAAACACCCACCTGAATGATTCTTTTTGCAGGTATGCCTTCGGGCGTGATGGTGGGGGATTCATAAGATTCTTTCAAAATCAATTTGTGCAGTTCCCTAATAAAATTTTCAGTCAAAGGACGATCTTCTTTGACCACCTCTTCTACCCATTTGACGGCCTCATCGTGCCCTGTTATTTCAAAATGGTCTTTTAACGGTTTGCCTGCTGCGGTAATGCCAAACAAAATCAGGGCTTTCGTTTCGCCATAGCTTAACGAGTTGCCTTCCAAGTGGTTAGAATGGAAATTCCAGTCAAGACGAAGCTTCTGCATAATTGCAGCCTCCTGATCTTTGTCAAGTGGGCGGAAACCATCCAACTCCGCTTTCATTGCCGTGACTTTTTTTAAAATTTCCATATCTGGTTTTGCATTAAACCAATCAGTCGAATTACCTGTTTGGCCATTTGAGAAACAAACCCCAATTTTACACAAAGCTAAACATTTTTTAGCCGCCAAAACAAATTGTTTTTTATATTAAAACAAAAACATTTGACGGGTTTGTAAAATGCATTTCAAAAAAACATACCACCTTCATCCAGCCATGCAACTGCTTTACAAGGCCATTCAAAAGGAGCGGTACATGAAGCTCATTTTGGCGCTGTGCTTAATGGTCAGTGGTGTGATTTTCCCGTACCTATTTTTTCAGAAAAACAGCTTCGTGACTGTGGCGGGGCTGGCCGTACTGCTCATCGGGATTCAGATGATGCTCGGGATCATCCGAACTCCTCAGGCGGTTGACGAACGGCTCTGGTTCTTGCTCAATGATAACCCCAAGCAAATTGTCTGGGTTTATTCTGTCACTACCCGGACGATGCCATTTGGCTTTCATCTTTGGGATGCTGGCACGATGTATTTCAAATTATTGGACGGGAATGAAATAAGTATAAATTTGCCCGTAAAGAAAATGAAAATGGTATCTAAATTTTTAAACCGATTACTGCCACATGCTACCTTTGGATATTCGGATGAACGGCACTGGCAATTTGAAAAAGACCCAAAAACATTGTTGAAATGAATAAACTCTTTCAGCCTGTTGATATAGCCCCGCTTGTTTTTTTTCGGGTTGTTTTTGGCATCCTTGGGTTTGCTGATGTCATTGGTGTTTGGATTTATTACCATTTATATAAAGGCTATTTTGATCCAGGTAATTACCAATTCAAATACATAGGTTTTGAGTGGGCCGTTACGCTACCGGAGCCATTTATGTCCCTGTTTTTTTTGGTATTGATGGCTGCATCCATCTTTATTATTTTGGGGAGGAACTACCGGGTCAGTGCCCTCATCTTTGCCATTGGGTTCACGTGGCAATTTTTATTGGAAAAAGCACTTTATTTAAATCATGGTTATTTGTTTTGCTGGATCAGTTGGGTTATGGTGTTTCTGCCCGCCAACTGCCAATGGTCTTATGACGCAGTAAAAAATCCAGCATTAAAAAGCGAAACAGTGGAACGGTGGAGCTTGTGGATATTACCATTTTTTATGGGCGTGGTTTATTTTTATGGTGGGATCGCCAAAATAAATCCGGATTGGCTAAACGGCAGTCCCCTTAATATTTGGTTAAAGAATGTTGCCAACATGCCATTATTAGGGCCAGTTTGGGGACATGAAATAACACCGTACATCATGTCGTGGAGTGGGATGGTGCTCGACCTGTCCGCACCTTTTTTATTGATGTTCAGCAGAACGAGAAAGTGGATATTGGGATTTATTTTGTTTTTTCATTTAACCAATACCTTGATATTTCAAATTGGCATTTTCCCCTGGTTGTCCATTAGTTTAAGTCTTTTATATTTCCCTCCAACCGATTTCAGGAAGTGGTTTTCGTTTTTAAAAAATAAAATAAAAAAACTATCGAAAGTGGAATTATGGTGGGATCGAATCAGCCCACAAACTGCTCCATTTGACTCAGTGAGTACGCCGCCAGCATTCCCCCGTAAAAAAGTCATTCCATGCCTTTCCATCATCATTTTGATTCACTTAATTATTCCGTTGCGGCATTATTGGTTTGATGGCAATGTGGCGTGGACAGAAGAAGGGCATCGTTACGCTTGGCGCATGATGTTGCGGACCAAACATGGGTATGGAACGTTCAGGATAAAAAACTTGGATACGGAAGAAATCGTCAGAATAAAAGTCAAGGATTACCTCACTGACCGGCAAAGGCAAAAGCTGTTTACCCACCCAGATATGATCTGGCAATTCGCTCAATATTTAAAAAAAGTATGGAAAGAGGAAGGAAAGGGAAATATTGAAATATACGCTGATATAAAAGCACGCTTAAATGGCCACAGTAGGCAACAATTTATCGATCCTAATATTGATTTGTCCAAAGAAGATTACGATCTTTTTTCAGAATCAGAATGGATTTCAACCTATGAAATGAACAATGATTAACGAGTAATGAATAATTGTTCGTTGTTTATTTTTTCACGGTAAGAGAGAAAATATCGTGTCGTTGATAATGTCCAGTTGTATCTAATGTCATGCGCTCGCCCAATATTTGGTCCAAGTCTTTTATAGTGTGATAAATGATTCCTTCTTTCTCGAATTGTGGTTCGAGGTCAAAAAAACCATTTGGTAAAATGACACATGACCCGCCATTTAAAATCCATTTATCTGGATTGTTTTTTAAATGATCGGGTAATTCCAATTCATCTGGAAAATCACTTGCTTTCATCATCTGTCCCGCAGCGATGACAAAACACCGGCCTTCAAATGCATAATGGCGGCTGGCCACCTGCAACATTTCATGTACCTGTGGCCATAAGGCAAGATGTATCAGTTCTCCATCGTTGTGAAGCACTTGGCGGGACAGTGGCATGAAATGTTCCCAACAAATAAGTCCGCTTATTTTTCCAAGTGTTGTATTCGCAGAATGAAGTCCCCTTGCGTCACCCTGCCCATACAATAGTTTTTCAGTAAAAGTCGGCATCAGTTTACGGTGGTGTATAACCAGTTTGCCAGTAGAGTCAAACAAAAGGAATGAATTATAAAGCGTGCCATTTCCTGGGCCTTCGGGCACTGTTTCATTGACGCCAATACCGATTACAACTTTATTAGTTTTGGCTAAATCCGAAATAAACTTAGTCGCTTTACCGGGGACCGTGATGCTGTTTTTTATCATGCGGGCAAAAACATGCTTTGTGGGTTTGTGGTCCCATAAAGCCATATTGGGGCAGTGGTCGAGCCATGCAGGGTAACCGCACAACCAGCATTCCCCAAAAACAATTAATTCGGCTGCATTGGATACAGCTTCATGGACCATGGATTCCAGCTTTTGCAGACTAAGTGGAAGGTTGTCAAATACCGGCCCTTCCTGGACAATAGCAATATTGATTTGATCTCTCATATTAAGAAATTCAATTTGCAGTAAATTTAAAATCGTCAGGGGAGTGGTTTAAAGGTATATAGGTTTACGGTTTAGAGCATGTTGGGGATTTAGGTTTCGAGTGAAAAAGTGTCTATTTTTTGATGAAACAAGGCGGGAAATTGGGAGCATAGCCATAGCTACATGACTAATTTCGCAACGCCGTGTCATCAAAAAAGAGGCACTTTTATCGCCGGAAGTTAAATCCCCAACATGCTCGTAATGGTATCCAGTCTTTCCGATAAACCAAAAGATCGTAAACCAATAAACCAGCGCTCAAATAATTCTGTGTAGTAACCGCAAACTCACCTTTTTCAATATTCCACAAAAAATAAAAAGGGCCATTGCCTGAACGGCCTTGACCCTTTTTGTTTGTATGCTAAACCGTGATTATCCTTTTGCCAATTTAGCAGCAAGATCCGCCCATGTTGTTGGGTTGCGGAATTTGCTCATGTTGTTGGCTTTCAATAAATCTTTGTATTTGTCAACGCTGGTAGCAGCCATGTCTTTAAAAGTAGAAACGCCATTGGCTTTTAGCATAGTAGCTACTTTGTCACCAACACCTTTTACCCGTGTGAGGTCATCACCAACAATGGCTGGCTTCGCCTTAGCTGGGCGTCCACGACGACCCGCAGGCTTTTTAGGAGCGGCAGCTTTTTTGGCAGCAGCTGGGCGTCCACGTTTTTTAGGAGCGGCAGATACGGCGGCAGTTTTGGCTTTGGCCGGGCGTCCTCTTTTTTTAGGGGCGGCAGTAGCTGCAGGAGCGGCAGCTTTTTTGGCAGCAGCTGGGCGTCCACGTTTTTTAGGAGCGGCAGATACGGCGGCAGTTTTGGCTTTAGCCGGACGACCTCTTTTTTTAGGAGCGGCAGTAGCTGCAGTAGCATCCGCAGTTTTAGCTTTAGCCGGGCGTCCACGACGCCCAGGTTTTTTCACACCTTTCTTTTTGGCAGCTGGACGTCCCCTCCCTTTTTTAGTGGGCATGGCCGCTGACTTAGCCGCGGCAGCTTCAGCTTTCGCAGCATCAAGTGATGCTTGTGCCTGTACAGCTGCAGCTTCTGAAAGTTTAGCTGCTCCTTCAAAAGTTTTCAACCTTGCTTTAACAGCCCTATGTTCAGCTTTCAATGCAGCTTTTGCATGCCTGTTGGCTTCTTTAGCCCTTTTTAAGGCTTCTTTTAATTGTACTAATTCCATTTATTAAAATTCGATTGATGCAGGATATGGAAGATAAAAACCTGTTTTGTCCCTTATCCTAATTCCCGCTGTTTGAGTATTTAAGAAAATTAATTTTAGACATTTGGGATCGTGCAAAGAATGACTTATAATATTTGACTGATTCAATTGCCTTTATTTCTCACTTAGAAAATATTCATTATGTCGACGCAACTTCCATTTTAAAGCGACCTGCCTGCCGGTAGGCAGGAAACTAAAGACCAAAATAATATAGAGAACCTGTCATAATTTATTTTTTGCATGACCCTTGATAAGGTGATGCCGTGTTATTTATACTGGTCAGCTAAAGAATTGTTACTCAATGGCTTCATCTACTTTTTCTCGATAAAACTATAAAACGCCAATGGGCATCAAATACATTTCAAAAAGGCCAGTTGTTTTTAATCTATTTTATTAGTTAGGTTACAATCAAAGACATCGTTTGAGAATGTTTTTTTGATTGAAATTTGGTAGTTAATAAGGGACGGTGAATGATTGAATAGTTGGTGAAGTCGTTATGTGGTGGTATTGAAAACAAATATTTTTCTATTGATGGAATCACTAAAATCCTATTAAGTTAGAAGATGTTTTCCATAGAGCAATTTTAATGCCTATACTTTAATCAATGTTAATTTCAAACTTAACAAACAAATTAATTATGCTGCAAATATATAACTCTTTGAAGAAAAAGCATTGATTAAAGGTAATTAATTGAATTTCAGATGGTTTGGATCTTAAAAAAATAACCAAAAATTTTATAAACATTACCCGAGAACTTCGTTGAAATATTTCAAATGATGTCCTTTAAGGGAAGAAGTAAAAATAAATTACCGAACCCAATTGCTCTTTGCCCCTTCTAAATGGACTTATAAAAATCAAAATCAGCTAGGCTATGTTTGATTTTGGAACGCCATTTAAAAGGAAAAATACCGATATGTTTTGGAGTAGTTTATTTATACTTCTTTACTCAGACTGTCGGCAGAAAGGAATTAATAATAGGCAAAATCGGGAAGTTATTCTTTGGTTGTTACTGAACCGGCCAAGAATACCGAAAGCTGGTAAAGTTGTTAATTCCAGCTGATTGCTTTCCGCGTTTGGCAGGATCCTTTAGTTTTGTCCTTGTCTCCTTAAATTCCAGATGCAACATTAACTGGACAAGTATGTAAAATCTGTAAGCTTGTTCATATTTAAATGAAAAGGCGCCATATCTCTAAATTATAGTATAATGAAATCAAAATTTTGTTTAACCCTTCCAATACTTATTTGCTTGCAAGGGATATTGTTTTCCCAAGAAATACGGTACGACAAAGTGGATTTTCGTGAATCCCCTGAATGGGCAGAAATTTTAGTTGCCGCTCGTCAAACGGGCAAATTGATTTTCCTGGATGGATATACGACTTGGTGCCGACCTTGTAAAAAAATGGACAAACAAGTTTTTACTCAAAAGGAAGTGGCAAATTATTTTAATCAAAAATTCATCAACGTTAAGTATGACATGGAAAAAGGGGAGGGGCTTGACCTAAAATTGAGATATGGGATCAGTGCATTTCCAACCTACTTGTTTATTTCGGGCAGCGGTGAAGTGTTGCACCGGATTGTTGGAGCATATACCGAGGGCAATGATTTTCTTGATTATTCCATCCTTGCCGATAAACCTGGAAAATCATTTACCGACCTGCAAAAAAGATATAGGAGTGGTGAACGAAATTCTGAATTAATTTTCAGTTACTTAAAAGCACTTCGGATGGCAGGTGAATTGGAAAAAGAAAAAGGGATTGTAAACGATTATCTAAGACTGATGACTGCCGAACATTTTATGGATGCCTCTTATTGGGGCATCGTAAAAACGTTCTTGAAAGACCCGGCTTCACGTGAATTCCGCATCTTAATGGAAAATAGAAACGATATAGGAGAGGCCATTGGCCAGGATGAAGTTGACCAAAAAATATTTTCCGTATTGGATGGGAAGATTGTCAAGTCTATGGATTTTAACAATTGGAATGATTCAAAAAAAGACGACGAGGAAACGGTTATCCAGTTAATTAAAAACACAGATTTCCCGCAGCGCAATGAATTACTTTCCCGGGCGTTGGTGGCCCAGCATTATCGCAACGGCGACTATTACGATTTTGTGGCGGTAGTCGATGCCATGATAAATTTTAGGTTACTAGGGAATGCTGAAAACCAACCTGAATTATTTTTGGAATATGCCAGTATCATCAACAAAATGGTCGTGGACGAAGGGCTATTAAAAAGAGCCTTGCATTGGGTTGATGGGATTGATATGAATGAGCTAACCCTGACCGGAAAAACAAAATATTTTAAAGTGAAAGAAGCGTTGGGGGGAAAAATATAGATCAATTGAACGGTCATTGTTTTTGTGACAAAAGTAAGGGAGTTGGAAATAAATAACCTACCCGTTATGGCGAAGCTATTTTTTCTTGTAAAGGTGCTTTAAAAATTAAGCATAGCTGGGCTTACGGTTCATTTTTAAAGCACCTTTGAAGGAAAAAGAGCGAGTCAGAATGGATAGGTTATTTGTTTCCAGCTCCCTAATATCAATAATTTGTGAATCTTGAATTTATTTAAACGCCATTCCTTATTTCAATTTTCAATTTGTTAAAGGCATTGATATAAAAAAAAGGGGATCGCAGCTTATCACTACGATCCCCTTGCTATGTTTTCTACTCAGTAAAGAAGCGTCGCTTCTTAAATAATCACCCTAAATCAAATTTGATCCCCTGCGCCAATGGCAGTTCCGCACTGTAATTGATCGTGTTTGTTTGCCGGCGCATATAAGCCTTCCATGCATCGGAACCGCTTTCGCGGCCACCGCCCGTTTCTTTTTCACCACCAAAGGCACCGCCGATTTCAGCGCCGCTGGTACCGATGTTCACATTAGCAATTCCACAATCTGAGCCAGCAGTAGAAAGGAATTTTTCGGCCTCCCGCATATTCATTGTCATAATGGCGGAAGAGAGGCCCTGTGGCACATTGTTTTGAATATGGATGGCCTCGTTGAGGTCTTTGTATTTCATCAAATATAAAATTGGAGCAAAAGTCTCGTGCTGCACGATTGCCATGTCGGGCTTGACTTCGGCGATGCAGGGTTTCACATAACAGCCGCTTTCGTGGCCGTCACCTTCCAGCACGCCGCCTTCCACGAGGAATTTGCCGCCCTGCTCTTTACATGCTTCGATGGAATTCAGGTAATTGTTCACTGCATCCTCATCGATCAGCGGGCCAACGTGGTTGTTCTGATCGAGTGGGTCACCAATGCGAAGTTGGCCGTAAGCTTTGGTAAGCTTGTTTTTTATTTCGTCAAAAATGCTGTCGTGGATGATGAGACGACGAGTAGAGGTACAGCGTTGCCCACAGGTACCGACAGCTCCGAACAATGCTCCTGTCAACACCACGTCCATGTCGCTGCTTGGGGTGATGATGATGGCATTATTGCCCCCCAGTTCGAGTAAGCTACGACCCAAACGGCCAGCGACTGTTTGCCCAACGATTTTGCCCATGCGGGTACTTCCTGTAGCCGAAACGAGCGGCACCCGACTATCCTTGGTCATGAATTCGCCGACCTTGTAATTGCCGTTGATGATGCAACTGACACCTTCCGGCACATCGTTTTCTTCCAATACTTTTTTCAGGATGTTCTGGCAGGCTACTCCGCAGAGTGGTGCTTTTTCTGAAGGTTTCCATACACAAACATCGCCGCAGACAAGGGCGAGCATGGCATTCCAGGACCAGACAGCCACTGGAAAATTGAACGCTGAGATGATGCCGACAATGCCGAGCGGGTGCCACTGCTCGTACATGCGGTGTTGCGGCCTTTCAGAGTGCATGCTCAGGCCATAGAGTTGACGGCTGAGGCCCACGGCGAAATCGCAGATGTCGATCATCTCTTGCACTTCTCCCCAACCTTCTTGTAGCGATTTGCCCATTTCATAACTCACCAATCTGCCGAGTGGGTCTTTGTATTTGCGGAGCGCATCGCCGTACTGGCGGACTACTTCACCACGCTTTGGCGCTGGAATTTCGCGCCAAACCTTAAAAGCCTCCTGGGCTTTTTCGATCACGGCTTCGTATTGTTCTTTAGTGGTCTGGCTCACGCTGCCGATGAATTCGCCGTCCACAGGTGAGATCGATTTGATGTATTTACGGGATTTTTCATCGAGCAGGCCAGTGCTGGTACCTGCATTATTTCTTTTGAGTCCGAGTTTTTTCAGGAATTTTTTTTTCATGAATCAATGAATCAACGATAGGGTGAGGGAATGACTGAATCATCTCCTTATCCTATCCATATGTATTAGGTTAAGGGATTAGGAAAAAAATAACCTACCCACTCAAACTTGTTCTTTTTAAATAGGAAAAACTTTAAAAATCCTTACGTAGCTTGGCTATGTGCGGTTTTTAAAATTCTTCCTATTCAAAAATTACGGCGCTTTAGCGGGTATCTTATTTATTTCCTAACCCCTAAGGTAATTTTTGCGGGCGCAAATATAGGATTGTTACATGGTTTCATGGTTTCACTGTTTCACTGCTATATGGTTTCATTGTTGATGGCCTAAAACAATTGAACAATCAAGCCAGGAAGCCATGTAACAATGAACCATTCACCTCACATCAAACTCCAGGTCAAGGGAAATCTCAAAAGTGCCGTTGGGCGGGAACCAAGTGCCGAGTTCTATTTGGATGTTTACATTTTCGGCGAGTACTTGCTTGGTGAGGTCGTCAACATTGCTGCCGAAAAGCCCCCAGGAAGAACCTTTGCCTTGCTGCGACTCCAAATTCTCTTCATACCAAAATGCTTCCGTTCCGCACCGTGGCCCAAGCTCTCCGGGCAGACAGATCCTAACGGCAATTTCCTGAATAAAATCGAGGCTGTGATCAGCGAAGGGTAGGTAAATCCGCGCTGTCCTGGGGCGGATGCTGTTGATGTTGGTAGTGTCAATGCCCTGTGCATTCAATAGGGTCATAGCGTTGAATTTGACGTTATTGATGGGTGGGTAGTAAAATTCCAGGGCATCCATAGTTGGGTTGACTTCAAACCTTAAATTGGTGACGGGAATGGTGAAAAGGGAGGGGTCTTCTTTTTTGCAAGAAAAAAACAGGAAGGAGACAAATAATAACAGGGATAATTGTTTCATAACAAATATTTATTTTAAGGGGTTAGGAAATAAATAAGATGCCCGCTAAAGCGCCGTAATTTTTAAATAGGAAGAATTTTAAAAACCGCACATAGCCAAGCTATGTAAGGATTTTTAAAGGTTTTCATATTTAAAAAGAACAAGTTTGAGTGGGCAGGTTATTTTTTTCCTAATCCCTAAAACAGCAAAAATACAGGCTGCCGAAATTTTATGCACCAGTGTATTTGGCTAATTTTATTTTATTTCATTTTTTTGGAAAACCAACTTTGAAAAGGCAACCCCTCATCAACCAACCCATTTCCCAACTCAAAGTTGAAATATACCCAACACTCAATAATTCAATAACTCAAAACTTTCCAAATGGGCGAACAAAAAGTATCTCTGGTAAAGGATCAAAAAGAACTTCAGGCATTTGTACGCCGCCTGCTCAATGATGTGAGTGCCCTAGAGCACATGTTGGAAAACGACTGGTTTGAGTCGGACATTGTGCGCATCGGTGCAGAACAGGAAATGTGCCTGGTACATGCCAAAACCTTCAAGCCTGCCAAAATCAATATGGAGGTCATTGAGAAAATGAAAAAGTATAAATGGCTGGACACTGAGTTGGCACAGTTCAATCTGGAAACCAACCTGACACCATATGAATTTAAAGGGGATGCCCTGCGGAAATTGGAAGAAGAAAACTTGGGGTACCTGAAAAAAATCAGGAAAACTGTTGAGCAGATGGGCGCGAAAGTCGTGTTGACCGGCATCCTCCCAACACTGCGTAAATTTGACCTTGAGTTGGAAAACCTGACCCCCAACCCCCGATACCATGCGCTCATGGCCTCGATACACGGCCAGTTGATCGGGAATAATTTCGAGGTAAACCTCAATGGTATTGATGAACTCAACATCACGCATGATTCGCCGCTCTTGGAGGCCTGCAACACCAGTTTCCAAGTACATTTACAGGTTGCTCCCGCAGATTTTGTAAGACTCTATAACATCGCACAGACAATAACGGGACCAGTGGTTGCCCTTTCAGCCAATTCGCCTTTGGTATTTGGCAAAAGGCTGTGGCATGAATCGAGGATTGCAATGTTCCAGCAATCGGTGGATACGCGTACTTCCCAACAGCATCTCCGTGAACGCAGCCCTCGGGTGAATTTTGGCAACGATTGGCTGCACAGTTCCATCCTCGAAATTTATAAGGAAGACATTTCCCGTTTCCGGGTGCTGATGACCGCTGATGAAAAGGAGGATTCGTGGGAAAAAATAAATGCTGGACTGACGCCTAGCCTGAAAGCACTGCAAGTCCACAATTCTACTGTTTACCGCTGGAACCGGCCATGTTATGGTATCAGTAGTAATGGTAAGCCCCATCTCCGCATCGAAAACAGGGTGCTGCCTGCTGGACCTACTATCATTGATGCCACAGCAAATGCCGCTTTTTGGCTCGGGGCTGTGGTCGGCATGAACAGCCAATATGGCGATATTACCAAAAAATTGAGCTGGGATGATGTGCGGGACAATTTCATCAAAGCTTCGCGTTATGGGATTGATTCCAAATTCACTTGGTTTAATGATAAAAAATTTACCGCAGCCGACCTGATCTTGAAAGAATTGATTCCAATTGCCCGGGAAGGGCTTGTGGAACGAAAAATTGACAGCGCCGACATTGACCGCTACCTTGGGCTTGTGGAGGAAAGGGTGAAACAACATTGCACTGGTGCAAGGTGGCAGTTGAGGGCTTTCACCAAACTAAAACAATCCATCACCAAAGATGAAGCTGCTGCAGTGCTCACTGCCTCCATCATCGAAAACCAGGAAAAAGAAATGCCGGTACACAAATGGAAAATGCCTGACCCGGGAGACCTTCGGGAATATGTGCCATCCCGATTGCGTGTAGATGAATTCATGACCACTGACCTCATCACGGTCCAAAAAGAAGATTTGATAGACCTGGTGACGGAAATGATGAACTGGCATAAAGTGCGCTACATGCCTGTGGAAGATTCAAAAAGTAATCTGGTGGGCCTAATTACGTCTCGAAGACTGCTGAAGTTTTATAGCCACAAATCGCAGAAGAACAGCCAAGAAGTTGCTTTGGTTGAAAATGTGATGATCAAAGAACCAATCACCATCTCGCCAAAAGCTACTATTACAGAAGCGCTCAGGATTATGCGGGAAAACAAGGTTGGCTGCCTGCCCGTCGTGGTTGACGAAAGCAAAGAACTGACAGGTATTATCACTGAAATGGATTTCCTTCGGGTGTCGGCAAGGTTGATAGAAAGGTTGGAGGCGGAGGAAGGCTAGGGTGGGCTGATGTTTTTTCCGAAAGGGTAGGAATTCAATTTCCACCCTTTTGGAAAAAACAACAGCGTGTTTGATAATCATTTCTCAAACACCACATTTAACTGACTCGAAACGACGGGATGGCCTGGTGTACCAAAAGGGGTGGTTTCGTTAATATGCTTTACCAATCCTTCAAGCGGCAATGAAACAGTGATCCAATATTCCGGCTTGGAAAGCCCACTGAATTGGTGTTTGCCAAGAGCATCGGTTTCTCCTTTTACTTCCTCGTCCATATTGTCGGTTCGGTCCTGTTCTGTGTCATAAAGATATATCTGGGCACCGATAGCAGGTATCAAGCCAGTGTCGGTTTCTATTTCCACCAGCACATCTAATGTGCTGTTTTCAAAATGGATGGGAGGATCATCAGTTTGATTAGAATCATCGTCCGAGCAGGCAGTAAAAAAGAAAAGGGAGAATACGAGAAAGAAGGGAATGGCTTTGGTTTTCATAATTTGGTTATTTTGTTGATTAATGTCCCAAAGGTAACAATTCAGGTACTAATTGTAGCAATCGATTAACCATGAAATGAAGAAAATGTTGGTTTTGGCTAACAGCTTTACATTTGCAATATGAATAATCTAAAACCTTTCAAGTTTATCCTCCTTGTTGTCCTGGGCGTGTTCGGATTCCAGGCTGCTAAAAATTATTACATGCAGCCCAGTGTTGATGACGGTGAAAAAGTCCATGACTTTTCTGCTACTTTGGCAGATGGATCTCCTTTTAAAATGTCAGACCTGCGAGGCCAGTATGTCCTGCTCGATTTTTGGGGCAGTTGGTGTGGCCCATGTATTGCCGAAATGCCCCACCTGAAAGAGCTTTATGGAAGATATGGTAATGTGAAATTTAAAAACGATGTCGGTTTTACCATTGTCAGTGTTGCAGTCGAAAAGGATGAGAGCCGCTGGCGGAGGGCGCTTGAACGTTATAAGATGCCCTGGGAATACCAAGTCGTTGACCTTGCCAGCAGCCTCCGGTTTTTCAATTCGCCCATAGCCGCTGAATATGGCGTAAAGCAAGTTCCTACCAAAATTTTGATTGATGAAAAGGGAGTAATTCTCAGCGTCGATCAATCTGTTGAGGAAATAGCTGCTTTTTTAGAATCACAGAAATGATGATTGATTTATGATTGCTGAGTTATAATTGATTGTGGTGAAGCACTCATCAATCATCATTCATCAATCATAAATTTTTGACCCACTCAAACAATTGATCTTCATCGCCAGGGCGGTACTTGCGCTTGTGGTGCGCGATGTTACCATTTTTGTCGAGGAGGAAAACTTGCGGCAGGCCGTTGAGGTTGCCAGGCATTATTTTACCGAACTCGCGGTTATAGTCATGGTAAGCAAGAAAAGGCCAATTGCTCTTTTTTACTCTTTGGATGAACTGGTCTGCGTTCCTTGGCCAATCAATAGAGATGGCGTAAAGGTTGAAATCTGCTTCTTGTTTCCACTGTTCGTATTTCCCCGAAATAGCCCCCATCTCAGCCCTGCACGGGGCACAGGTCGTCAGCCAAAAGAGCAGGATAGTAGGTTTTCCATTTTTTTCAAAAACGGTTTTGGTGTTCAACGTATCACTTTCGCCATTACGAATTGAAATGTCGTATGGGTAATTGCTTTCTATTTCGGCGCCAGGCCTACCAGTATCTTTATAATAGTGGGCGGAAGAGGTTTGAGTAAACCCAGTGAAAGAAAAGAATAGTAAAGCGGATATGGTCAGATATTTATACATGCTTTTTTATTAAAATCGATGCGAATGTTGTGCCTAACTTGACAATAAAACCATGGAGCAATGAAACAATGAACCCCTTAACCCTCTCTTCTCTTTTTGTAAATTTTAGCAAAAGTAAACATCATAAGTCCAAAACTTAGAATTCCTGCCAATGTGTACCAAACGTTGAATGCGTTGCGGTAAACGGCCAACAGTACAATAGCGACAAGGAACAAGGTTGGCACCTCGTTCAACAACCTGAACTGAAAGGAATTGAATGGTACTTCACCTTTTTCCAGTTTTATGATGAGATTTCTGCAATATAGATGATAAGCACTGAGCAAGATCAATAGGACGAGTTTGGCTTGCATCCACCAATTGGTTTCCAACCATCCCACCCCATAGATGTACAACATAAAAAGCCCACATAACCAAGTGATTATCATGGCGGGGTTGCAGATAATCTTATAGACCCGCCATTGCATTAAATTGAACTGGCGAGATAAAATATCACCTTCCGGCTGTGGTTTATCCAATGCTTCTACATGGTATACAAACATTCGGACCAAGTAAAACATACCTGCGAACCAAGCTACAAAACCAATAATGTGTAAAGATTTGAAAAGTGGTAAAAGCATTTTGTGAGATGTGTTTTTTTATACCTTTGCGGCCTTTTAATGATGGTGTGAGTGAATGATGCTATGAAAGAATCAATCACTCACACCATCATTCACTCATTCTATCATTATTATGAACCTGAAAGATTTTGTAGTTGTCACTGGCCTGTCGGGAGTACAGAGGATTGTTTCTACTAAGGACAATGGCATGTTGGTGGCCAATATTGACAGCGGTAAGATAAAATTTGCATCTACCCGCAAACACCAGTTTTCCCCTTTGGAAACCATTTCAATTTATACGGATGATGATGATTCTGTTGAATTGAAAGTCGTTTTCCAAAACATGCTCGACCAAATGGAAGACAACCCGATTCCGGAAATCAAATCTCCTTCTGATAAGCTCCGGGAATATTTCACGGACATTTTACCCAACCACGATCGTGACCAAGTTCACATCAGCGATATCAAAAAAGCAATCCGCTGGTTTCAGTTCTTGAACGAAAGGGGATTGTTGGCAGCAAGCGAGGAGGAAGGATCGGAAGAGGAAGAATAACAGCGAGGTGGTTTTTGGTTCTTAGTTCCTGGTTCTTGGTTCTTGGTTTGGAGTATCATCAAACCAAAAACCAGGAACCAAGAACCAAGAACCAGTAACCTTCAAATCACCGTGCTGCAATACCTTCCATGTACTTCTCAGCGGCAGCTTTATATTCACCACCCTGCAATTTATCCTTGATTTTGGTAAAGGCATTGATGGTTTCTTTGATGTCCTTTTGAGTATGAACGGCAGTAGGGATCAAGCGGAGCAGGATCATCCCTTTAGGTACGACTGGATAAACCACGATGGAGCAAAAAATGTTGTGGTTTTCCCGCAGGTCATACGTCAGTGCCATTGCCTCGCCTACTTCTCCGTGCATGTAAACAGGTGTTACACAACTATTTGTGTTCCCAATATCAAAACCGGCAGACTTCAAGCCGTTTTGTAAAGCACTTACATTGCGCCATAGGTTCATGCGGAGTTCAGGCATAGTCCGCAGCATTTCCAACCGCTTCAATGCACCAATAACGATGGGCATAGGTACGGATTTGGCAAACATTTGCGACCGCATGTTGTATTTCATGTACTTTATAACTTCTTTTTCACCAGCGAAAAATGCACCGATACTCGCCATGGATTTGGCGAAAGTCGAGAAGTAAATATCAATTTCATCCATTACTCCCTGTTCCTCGCCAGCGCCAGCGCCAGTTTCGCCAAGAGTACCAAAGCCGTGAGCATCGTCCACTAATAGCCGGAACTTATATTTGGATTTTAAGGCTACGATTTCCCTCAACTTGCCCTGATCACCGCGCATCCCAAAAACACCTTCCGTGATGACGAGGATACCGCCGCCTGTTTGTTCAGCTAACTTGGTCGCCCGCCCCAGGTTTTTGTCGAGACTTTCAACGTTGTTGTGTTCAAATACAAAACGCTTGCCCTGGTGCATCCTTACACCATCAATGATGCAGGCATGGGATTCAGAGTCATAAACACAAACATCGTGGCGGCCCAGTAGGCAATCGATACCGGATGACATGCCCTGGTAGCCGAAGTTGACCAACATGGCCGATTCCCTTTTTACAAACTTGGCAAGTTCATTTTCTAATTGATCGTGGTATTTGGTGGCGCCACTCATAATTCGAGCGCCCATTGGGTAGGCCATGCCCCAGTCTTTGGCAGCCTGTGCATCCACTTCACGTATTTCGGGGTGGTTGGCTAGGCCGAGGTAACTGTTAATACTCCAGCAAACTACTTCTTTACCCTGGAACATCATGCGGTTGCCTATTTCACCTTCTAATTGGGGGAAGGTAAAATAACCTTCGGCTACATCCGAAAACCTGCCAATGTTGCCAAGGGTCGTGATTTTATCAAAAATATCCATAACGTTGCTTTATAATTTGAGAACTGAAAATTAAGAGACTGAAAACCAATTGGTTAGCCTTTTGTAATTTGCAGTTTTCAATTTTAACTTATAAACAAAAGGGCTGTACAAAAAAAGTGCAAACCCGTGAAGAACAGGGATTTCACTTCTTTTATACAGCCACTTAGCGAGGACGAATGTGGGGCAAAGGTAAGAATAGTTAATCTTTGAACAGCATATTTAGGGAAATAAGAACCGTACTGAAAAACCTCTGCTATTTGCCTATTGTTTCTTTAGTATTTTCAACCTCCGGTCGATCTCGTCAATCAACTGCTTTTGCAGGTCAATTTTTTGGTTGGTATTCACCTGTTGTTCGTGGTTGATCACGATGTTTTCTTTTGCCTCTTCTATCTTCTTTTCATAGCTTTTGATATTTTTGTGGTAGCTCTCGTTCTGGCGGGTTAGTTGTTTTAAGTCCCCCTCCATGGTTTTGAGTTTTTTCTCAAATCCTTTCAATTCTGCACGGGTGTTTTCGATTTTTACTTCATGTGCATATTTTTGCAACATCCGCTCAACTTCTCCATAATTCTTAGAACGGCCAGATTCAAGAAATTCATCACCGAGGTCGAACCAGACCATCATTTCCATGTCTCCAGAACCAGAACCTTCCTTAGAAGCACGTGAGTAAATATTTATCGGTGAAACTCCGTTTATGGCAACAATCTCTGCACCCGTTGTGGTGTATTCATTCCTGCCGCCTTTCGACTTTTTGGTTTTGCCCCCATAATCTTTCATGTATTTTTTCCAAACATCCTCAACGAGTTTTTCATCAGCTGTGACCAATTTAACTACGATGGCATTTTGAATTCCCTGGGACATGGATTCATCACTTTCAAAAACCCTTGCCTCTTTTAGCAGTTCCGCCTTGTTCAACTTAGGTACTGTAGATTCAGGTGTAATTTCATCGAGATTCAATTCGTCTTGAGCCATTGTAAATTGGCTGACAAGTAGCAGTGCGACAGTGATAAGAAGAGGGAATTTTTTCATGATGTTATTATTTATGGAATGAAAAATTAATTAGGATTGAAGGAAATCAAATCCTTGAAATAACTCCTTAAATGTACTCTTGACAATAGACGTTAGACAATTTAACGTAAGAACAGTTTTATATTCATTTTTACCCAGCGCAATTTATTTCTGATTTTCTGATGTCTAACGGTTATATTTCTAATATCAAAAGCCCAGTTAGTTAACCATAAGACTTAAGAATGGATAAGCGTCACATTTCATTATGGACAAATGTTCCAGATAGGAAGTCAATAACCCCTCCCGCTATCAAGATCGTAATTCGGCTGGGTATGTTGCCCGTCCTGGTGGAACTTACGAATAATGTCAGCTACTTCGTGCGGCTCATCCACAATTGAGAATAGGTCGAGATCTTTCGCATTTATATTGTGCGCTTTGTCAAGCATGGTGCTTTTGATCCAGTCCATCAACCCGCTCCAATACCCAGAATCGAAAAGGATCACAGGCACCTCATCAATAGTATCAGTTTGGATCAGGGTGAGTACTTCGAACATTTCATCCATGGTGCCAAAGCCACCGGGCATAATGACAAATGCCTGTGCATATTTTACGAACATCACTTTGCGGACAAAAAAGTACCGATGCTCAAAATTTTTATCTGAATCGATAAAAGGATTGTGGTTCTGCTCGAATGGAAGGTGAATATTCAGGCCAATGGAAGTTCCATTATTCATGGCAGCACCTTTGTTGCCAGCCTCCATGATGCCAGGGCCGCCTCCGGTAATGATACCCCATCCTTCTTGAGTCAACAATCGAGCAATTTCGGAGGCCTGTTTATAATAAGGATGGTCAGGTTTGGTACGGGCAGATCCAAAAATAGAAACGCAAGGACCGTAAGTATTCAACCGTTCAAATCCATTAACAAATTCGGATATCACTTTGAACATGGTCCAAGAGTTTTCCGCTTTTATTGCATGCCAGTGTCTTCTTTCAAATTTAGTTTCGGGGAGGTTGTTTTGATTCTCATTCATATATTAATAAGTGTTTACCGAAGAATTGCTCCGGATCGTTAAGGGGTGATTGGTTAGAGAGGAATGCAAAGCTAAGTAACGATGAGGTAATAAGTTGTCAGCTTATTACCTCATCGTTACTAACGTTTTTGGGGTGAAAAGTAAAAATAAAAAAGACCTGCCAGTTTCAACAAAAAAGTCCACCTAAAGGTTAGGTGGACTTTTTCTATTTGCTGTTTTGGGATTATTGTTTTCGAACAAGTCCATTTTTCAAAATCATCCCTCTTTGCCATTGGACGGCCGTTGGAATGGACCAACGTATTGGAGCACATCGTCGGCAGTAATCTGCTTGCCACTCAGTATAATGAGCCGCTCTACTACGTTTCGCAGTTCACGAATATTGCCAGTCCAGTTGACATTTTGCAAAGCAACCAAAGCTTCTTTAGTCATCTTTTTCGGAGAAATCCCATATTCAGTACAAATTTGTTCAATGAAATGGGTGGTCAACTGAGGGATGTCCTCTCGGCGATCGTTCAAAGGTGGCACATCAATAATGATGACAGCCAAGCGGTGGTACAAATCCTCCCTGAAACACTTGGCTTCGATTTCTCTGCGGAGGTCTTTGTTGGTTGCTGCCAATATCCTCACATCCACACGGATTTCTTTGTCCCCACCCACCCTGGTGATCTTGCTTTCTTGCAGTGCACGTAGCACCTTGGCCTGGGCATCGAGACTCATGTCGCCGATTTCATCAAGAAAAATAGTGCCTCCATTAGCCTGTTCGAATTTTCCGATGCGTTGTTTGTGTGCCGAGGTAAAGGAGCCTTTTTCGTGTCCAAAAAGCTCACTTTCAATAAGTTCAGAAGGGATGGCGGCGCAGTTGACTTCAACGATCGGTCCACGGCCTCGGTTGCTTTTTTCATGAATCCAACGGGCAACCAATTCTTTTCCCGTACCGTTTTTTCCCGTGATTAAAACCCTGGCTTCTGTTGGGGCTATTTTGTCAATGGTTTCTTTAATTTTTATCATTGCCTTTGAGTCGCCGATCATTTCCTGGGTCTTGGAATTGGCAACCTTTTTCTTCAACACTTTAGCCTCTGTAACAAGGCTGGACTTATCCATGGCATTTCGGACAGTAATGAGCAATCGGTTTAAGTCTGGTGGTTTGGAAATGAAATCGAACGCCCCTTTTTTTACTGCTTCCACGGCAGTATCAATGTTGGCGTGCCCTGAGATCATGACCACTGGGGTGTCTGGGGCGAGGGTTTGGATGCGCTCCAATGCTTCCATGCCATCCATCTTCGGCATTTTGATGTCCATTAGAATAACGTCGTACTGCGTTTTTTTCAATTGAACAAGGCATTCGAGGCCATCGGAGGCTTCTTCTACTTTGAATTTCTCGAACTCCAAAATTTCTTTTAGTGTCCTTCTGATCGGTGTTTCGTCGTCAACAATAAGAACTTTTGCCATGAGATAAAGGTAACTTTTTCTGTAAAATATATATTATGAAAAATATTATGTCTGAATGTGGATTGTACGCCAAAGTTAGGCAATTGGTTGCAAAGAAAATCTGCTTCACTGTGCTATTTTGAACGCTTTGTTTTAAGCCGCAGGAAATGCTGAGGAACTATGGTTTTTGTAATCTCTTAAGATAAAGGAATGTATGACGATGGGTAAGTTATTTTAACCAATGAACATCAAAGGTATTCAATATTTGAGAGAACTACTATTATATGTTTATTTTTTATATAAAAAAGGGGGTGGCCGGAACAACCCGACAACCCCATAATATTAACTATCGTTTTTCTTTATTTAAACCTCATTCCTTGATTCACCGTTCCTAAATCAATTTGCATCGACCACTCTCCCTGACCCTGTGATTTCAACGTCCAGTTCAGGGAATCCTTTGAAGTACACATCGCCGCTGCCCGTGATTTTTATTTTTAAAAACTCTAATACATGAAGGGATGCATCTCCAGATCCAGTAATTTCAAGATCGGCACGTTCGGTTATCAGTTTGAATGCACCAACATCACCGCTACCCGTGATCCTGCAATCAAATTGTTCGGCTTCGCCTTCCAATTCGATGTTACCAGAGCCACTGATTTTAGCATCAATATTTTGGGAAAACAAACCGAGGCAAAGTGTCCCTGAACCACTGATTCGGAGGGTAATGTTTTCAGGGTCAAAAAACGTTTCTCCTGTTATTTCGCCCGAGCCTGATATTTCAAGATATTCTACTTTCGGCATGGTGATAAAAATGTCCAGGTCATAGTTTTTGACACAATGGTCAAATTCGATATCCCAGGTGTCGTTTCTTACGTTCAATTCCAGTTGGTCAATGACATTCTGCTCGCCTTTGGCCAATACTTCAAAAAAATCTCCTTGGGTGATGTAAACATTGGCACTGACTTTTAAATCAATTCCCGTGAAGTCGGAAAGATTCAACACTTGCTCGACGACAGGCCCATCTCCGTTTTCGCAGTCATGGAAAAAATTATCATCGTCCACACACGAGTAGATAGTCAAAAAGGCAATAAACACTGGGAGGAAAAAGAAATTTTGTTTTTTCATGTCTTTAGATTTGTTATTGTTACTAAGCGGTCAAACAATGAAGCCATGGATTTACCAATCCCTATGGCGGTCGCGGCCAAAACCACCAATGCGGAAAGTTAGTGTGCCAGTCATGCTTTCCAGGTCGTCCTGGTTAAAATTAGGTGAATCATCAAGGCCGTTCATAAATCTGTAACCGACCGAGGCGGCTATGCGGAACCAATTGAACACATTCACTTCAAGCCCAGCTTCAGGCGTGATTGCAAAGAAGGAATCATCGTAGTCAAAATTGTTGTCGAAGTCGATATTGACAGCACCCCATCCTGCCTTTAGGCTTGAAAACAGGTGTAGCGCTTTGTGTTGTGGGGTCGTGTAACCTATCCAAAAGCCTCCGTGCCCCATGTCTAGTCTTTCAAAATCACTATCAAAAAGATCATCTTCGATCATGCCAAGGCCATAAGCCCCAATAAAAAAATCGCCGGCCACAAAGGCCAAACCACCGCCCACAGAAGTGTTCCAGTTATCTTGAAGATTACTGTATTCGATAATTGGCGACAAAAAGAACCCAGTCCTACCAGTGATATTAGCAAGGGTCTCGTCCCGCTCGTTGCCGTGCCAACGTTGCGCAAAAACTTGCATGGCAAATAGTGCCAAGACTGCTATACAGATTGATTTTTTCATTTTATGAATTTTTAATTTTTGGTAAAAAAATAACCTTATCCAAGTGCGTAGCCATGGAGATGGATGACTATTATGAAGCTTTGAAAAAGCTTATAATAGCTACGGGTTAGTTATTGATCCTTATGTAATAATAATGTTATGGTGCTTCCCCGACTTGGTTACTTTGAAGCTGTAGACAAAGTGTTGAATTTGTGAAATTCCAAGAATCGGTGCCCATCAGTTTGCTTAATGAACTGGTCGCCAAAACTTTCTACTTTCTACTTTCACTCAGTCCCATTCACTCCCAAATCCACCAAAGCGGAGCGTCAAAACGGCACCGAAGCCCGACAGATCGCTGTCGGAGAAATTGTCCAATTTGTCCAAACCGCTCACAAGGCGGTAGTTGGCTGTTGCAGCAATGCGGAAGAAGGAAAATACATTCAGTTCAATGCCTGCTTCAGGAGTGAGGACAAAAATGTTGTCATTGAAAGAATTAATGGTTTCATCATCACTGATAAAAGCTTCCCGGAACCGTGCTTTCCCCCAGCCAATTTTTAATGAGGTGAATGGGTGAATAGCCTTGTGCTGCACGGGGACATATCCGATCCAGAAACCACCATGTTTGAATTTGACACGTTCCTTTGTTTCATTAAAATTTTTGTTCAACTCGGATGTGCCATGTCCATAACCGCCCAAGAAAAAATCATCCATTACGATTGCGCCGCCGCCGCCGCCAGCAGTTTCTAAATCATCGCCGAGGTCTGAGTATTCAAAGATTGGTCCCCCAAAAGCGCCGATCCGATTCACATCTGAAAATAGGGTTTGATCATTCTGAGAAAAAAGTATTACTGAGGATAAAAGCGCAAGTGTGGTCAGAAAATAGTTTTTCATTGCTTCGTTGTTTCATTGCTCCATGGTTTCATTCCTTCATGGTTTCATTGCAAAACAATAGAACCGTGAATCCATGAAACTATGGAGTTCATTTTAAAATCTAAACCCAGCATTTACACCAACCCATGCTTTCAGGCTGGTATTGCTGGCAAGGTCTTCATCTATCAAGGCGTAGGGAACAACTGGTGAACCGATTTCGCCTGTTTCAACATTGCGGAGCTGTGAAACCATCGCATTGAATGTTGGGCCAAGGAAAAAACCGATGCTGCGTCCAATTTGGTGGTTCCACAGGAAGCGGAACTGGCCGATGCTGTTGAGCGTATTCGTCCAGGTCTGATTTTCGTTGATGTGGATAGCCATCAGTTCCCAGTTGAAATGTGCCTTGGGAGTAACCTTTGTTACCGTCCCGATTCCGTAGCCTAGTCCCCAGATATAGCTTCCGTCACCTGGTGGAACTTGTGCTCCTATATGAAAGATGTTGTAAAATGCATTTGCCCCTAGTTTGAATTGAATATTTCCGTGTAAAATTTCACTTCCGTATATTTCAACTTTGTTATAGCCTCGTTTCACAATGTTTATCAGTGCAATCGGTACGCCGCTCACTGTGTCAGAAACGTTTATCAATGCGATCTGAAAACCTTTTACATGGCCAGTTGAGATGTTCATGATGCCTCCTAACTGTAAGATTTCTACATCACCTGCTTTGTTGAAAAGTCCACTGATCTGCGCTTTTGTCCTGCCATTGCTGATGTTTAAAAGCCCTGCTGCTTGTAATGCCTGCGCATCGCCGCCCGCGCGGTTCATGAGGCCTGCAGCCTGTAAGCCTGCTACATTGCCATCAGCCCAATTGATAGCGCCAGCAGCCTGAGCGGCCTGCACATCGTTGGTAAGGTTGATAATGCCAGCAGCTTGGAGGCCTCTGGTCATGCCCTCGTTTTTGTTAAAAATCCCTCCCACTTGTGTGCCGGTCACGTTGCGGGCAACTTTGTTACCAATTCCGGCCAACTGAAAACCTTTCATATCCTTGTTCACCGTGTTCATAATAGTGCCTACTTCCAATCCGTCCACGCCACCACTTTCACCCCAGAGAAGGTTCATTGACAGGTTATTGGTGACATTTGGACTTGCTCCGGTGTTGGTTCCAATTTTTGGTAGCAAGGAAACTTGAGCGAGCCGTTTATTGTCGGTAGGTTTCAAAGTGTATTCAGCACGGGTGCGCCATTTCTCAAAATTCAAAAGTGTCCGGTCGAATGGGTACATTTCCCCGTCCCGGTTTACGGGGCGGGTTTCTGGCATCTCTAGGGTAATTACTGAATCGGAAGATATGCGTCCTTCCTCTGGTTCAGGTTCTTCTATACTAACCAAAACGGCAGGCGGTTCTTCTTCTGGTAGTTCAATAATTGGAGGAGCGGAGGTCTTTTCTTTTTTTCTGGACTGACTTAAACGTTTATCAGGGTTGCTTCTCAGGACGATATGCTGCCCAATGCGAGAATAGACAATAGGTGTTTTTTCGAACAATATGTCCAGTCCTTTTGAAAGGGGGGTATTTTCCACTTTTGCGCTTACCTTCTGTCGCACGTTTACCTTGCTGCTGCTGTAGGAAAATTTAACATTATAATTTTCGGAAATATCATCAAGGGCATCTTTCACGCGTGTTCTTTCGTATTCAAAAGTTACTTCTGTACCAAGCATTTCATATTGTGCTATGGCAATATTTGAAGTAAACTGTAAGAGTATTAAAACCGGAATCAGTGGTTTCATGTAAACGATAGTCTTGTAGATTGCCGAATAGTTTAAAAATGAATTTAGTACTTTATTGCTTAGACAACCATGTAATTATTCAGTTCCAGTCTTCAGTTTTTGTAGTTTGATAAGTGCCTATACGCTGATAGTAGAATGATATGGTTATCAAAATCCAAAGCTCAAAGTTACCAGACATTTACACAATAACGATCAATTGTCTGGTCTGCAGCCTTTGCCAACGAGCAGGTAGGTTTCGTGGTTCTTTTGAATGTCCACTTCAATCGAAGCTCCAATCACATCCAAAATTTCGTTTAAGTCTGGATTATCAAAAGTAGAGTTGAGGGTACACTCATAAATCATTTCATTCGATACTTGTATTTCGGTACCAAAAAAGCGTTCCAAGGTCGTGATCACATCTTTTATTAAAGTCTCGTCGAATGTCAAATGCATGGTTTTCCAGGAGGTGGCGTTGCTTATTTTATCTTCCACCATTTCTACCCGTTTTTCTTTTTTGTAAACAACCCCCGATGTGCCGGCTGGCAATTTAACAGGAGCAGCGGTATTGTTTGTTGTGGCCAAAGCCACTGTTCCAGTTTCCACTGTTACTTCTATTTTTTCTTCTTTGGGGTAGGCTCGGACGTTGAACGAAGTACCCAGTACCGTGGTCGTTGCTCCGCCGCTGATTATTTCAAAAGGTTTTTTGTCCAAATGTTCCACTTCAAAGAATGCTTCCCCTGCCAGTTCTATCTTCCGTTCCACAAACTTTTCATCATAAACTATTTTGGAATTTTCGTTCAACCATATTTGGCTTCCATCAGGCAGTAGGATTTCTTTCTTTTCGTTTTCGTGTGTCTCTATTTCAACGTAGGTTGGAGAATCTGAACCTTGCGCTAACCACCGTAACCCAGCTCCAACAAGCAACAAAATTGCGGCAGCAACACTCCAGCGGACGATCCTTTTCGACAAGGGGATTATTTTGGTTGCCGAACGGTCAAAATCCTTGGCGCTTTCAGAAACTGCTGAACTGGTTTCATTATCGATTTTCGACCAAGCAGCATCCATGTCGGCTTCGAAAGGCGATGTGTCTGCACCTTCTGCCATGTTCCAGACTTGCTCCATTTGCTCAAAGAACTCTTGGTGCTCTTCCTCGGCACTCGTCCAAGCGAACAATTTTTCTTTCTCAGCTAGCGATGAATCACCTGCTAGAAATTTAGCAATCAGTTCTGAATATTTGTCAATGTCTTTCACGTGCAGATACCTTTTTCAAATTAAGGATGCGAACTAAAATAAAGCCCCCCTATCCGATTTCTTGATTTTGTAAAACTTTAAACTATGAAAAGCTTCTTGGTTTGTGGGTTAACCATCCAAATAGGGTTTTAGGGCTTTTCGCATCACTCGCAAAGCCTTTCCCATTTGGTGTTCCACTGTTTTTTTTGAAATGCCCATTTCATCAGCGATTTCCTGATAGCTCTTTCCCTCAAAACGACTGAGTTGGAAAACTGCTCGGCACCTCGGCGGCAATGTGTCAACAGCCAGGCGGACTTGTTCTTCAAGTTCCCCCTGCAAAAAACCTTGCTCGACATCCTGCTCTGGTTGGAAAGGGGTTGTTGCTGTTATCTCTTCCGGTGATTTGTTTTTTTTGCTCCGCAACCAGCCCAATGCTTCATTGATGGCCATTCGGTGTAGGTAAGCGCCTGGCGATGTGGTAATCGTAATGCTGTCCCTTTTTTCCCAGAAACGGATGAAGACTTGTTGGGCCAAGTCTTCGGTGACGCCTCTTTCCCCGACCAGCCTGTGGATGGCTGCACAGACAGGACGATAGTGCGCTTCAAAGAGGTCTTTGAGCACGGTCTTGTCGTTGGTGTGAAGTCTTGTGGTCAGGTTTTGCAAATAAATAAAGAGTTGAAGGATTGAATTTTGAGGAGTGACAAAGTTATACAAACCTTCAATTCCTTTTCCTTTCATTCCTTTCCCAAAAAAGGCAATGATAAAAAATAATCTTCCAACGGCGAAAGACAAATCTTTGCTGACTGTTCAATAATTTGAAACAAGGCTGCGTTTTAATTTTTTTTTCACAAAACCTTATATTAATGAAAACCCTTGCTTGCCTTGCCTATATGGCCATTTCCTCTTTCTTTCTCCCCACACTTTTTACTGAATCGATGACCTTGAATGAAGCCCTTGATAAAGGGTATGTTACATTGGAAGTTACTGGAGAAGGCGGATACTCAGGTGACTGCCTGAAAGTAAAATTGGAAAACACTTACAAAAGGAACATAGAAGTGACCATACCTGCCGGGCAGATATTTGAACCGGGAGATCCTGATTTGCAGGACATTATGGTTGCCAAAGAAGAAGTTCTTTTAGTCGAAAAAGACAAATCGAGAATTGCTCGTCTTTTTGGCTTTTGTGTGGAAGCCGGGGATGGCTCGCCAGGCGAGGGCAGTCCTTTTGGCTTGGGGAGAATGGCTACTGGCAACTTATTGAAATTTGCGCTGTACCTCAGCATCCAAAAACAGTATAAAAATGATTTTGCGCAATATGCCGTATGGGCCGTGAGCGACGAGGAAAGATTGGAAGGGATCGGCGACCCAGCACTTGCGAAAGAAGTTGCGAAGTTACTTGGTAAACCTGAACCCCAGTATCACGTGCAATACCAGCAGCCTGACCAGAGTCGCTTATTGCCAGGTACGCCTGTGTCGGCTCAGCGGGAGGGGTTGTCCATGAACGGCCTTTTTTATTACACTTTGGAATCGGAGCGGCCTGTTAATTTTGAATTATACAATGAAGCAGACGAAATGATCCATGCATTTTTTCAAAACAGGAAGCAGCTCAGGGGTTATCACAAATTCCGGTTTGAGTTCGAAATCAGTAATTTACCGAGAGGGAAATATTCTGCAAGAATGATAAGCGGGGGGAGTGTGATCGAAGAGTTGAGCGTGGAATTTTGAGTTTCTGAGAGTTTGAGTTTCTGAGTTCGTGAGCATAGTGCTCAAAAACTCAGAAACTCACGAACTCAGAAACTCTTACTGCACAACTACCTTCCGTACAATGCTGCCCTCTTCAGAGCTGACCTTGAGGAAGTAGAAGCCTGCAGGTATTTCGCTCACATTCAGTTGAGCATTGTGATTGCCCTGGATGCTGATTGTTTGAGCTGCCACAGTTTTTCCATCTAAAGTCATGAGACTCAAGTTGAGATCTTGTGCCATTTCACTATTGAAACCTACATTGAGCACATTGTCAACAGGGTTTGGATAAACGAGAATGGATACGTTTTCCAGTTGCTCGTCGGTGCTGTTGAATAATTGTGACTCCACAATAGTACCTTCTTCCGGAGCAATGGTACATTCATTGTCACCACCTGCCGTAGTGATACAAGTCTCGCCATTATAAGCTAACATGTCCTGGAATTCGATATCGTCAATGAGCCAGCCACCGTTTTGAACGAAGGTGTTGTCATCGGTGCCGAAGCGGAAGCGGATGTGGATTTCTTGGCCTATCCAATCACTAAGATCGACATAGGTAGCCTCGAATTCATCCCCGCTGAAGCCGGTATAGGCCATCAGGTTAGGGACGACGAATGTTCCGAATTGGATAAAGCCGGGATAGCCATTGCGGAGCATCCGGTCAGGTACTTGGGTCCAGCTGTTGTCATTGATGTTTTTGACATCGACTACGCCACCATCGGCACCCGGTTCGGTATCGTACTTATGGAAAAACCTAAGCACAGGACGGTTGCCGGTAACAGTCCACGCTGCATCGGGTGTCAGTTCGAGGAGTATGCGGCTTTCCGTTTCAATGTCTTGGGCAAACCACGAGAAGTCATCCGTGTTGCCGCCAAAGGCATCGGTGATTTCCCAGATACTGGCAGGGGTATCGCCCAAGAAGTTGATCTCCCAGTTTTCGTCTGCATTTTCATCAATAACTTCATCTACCCAGTATAGATCCGACCATTTGTTGGGGTCAGTAGAAAGCTTGTAGGTAATGGTCTCTTCACCGCCAAATAGGATATCGTTCAGGGTAAATGTAATCACATCGCCCTGTACATCGGCAGTTACATTGGCAGAACCTAGAATGTATTGAGTGCCGTTAGGGATTTGGTCAGTGACCTTAATGCCAGTTGCTGTTTCGGTTTTACAATTGCTGATTAAGATGGTTACATCAATTTCGTCACCTGCATCAATGAAGTCATTGACGGATTTGGTGATGGTGATTTTGTCACGGCATTCACATGGTAAATCAAACGCTTCTATTTCGTCGCCAACTACATCGGAGGTTCCTTGACTGGCACTGAAGCCACAGCCCCGGCGGGCAAATGTTTCCCAGATCATGCATTGATTAGCACCACCGTATAAAGCTACATCAGCAGCTAGAATGGCATCCCGGCCATCTACAAAACCAGGTAAACAAGGTTGGGTTTTCATTCCCTCAAATACCAGACGGATGGCCATATTATTGCCACCTGTTCCATTGTGGAGATCTTCATCCCACCCGTATTGGTCAGCAAACGCCCAGTACATATCCCAGATCATGGTACACCAAACAGCTCCTACGCCATGTGGAACAGACTCGCCTGGTAATGAGCTATAAGTGAGTGGGTTGATTGCCATATCGATAGAATATGGAAACCTCCTGATTCCGTTGCCGTCAGGGGCAGCTCCTATGGCGTAATTGCCAACGCCCCTTTTCATATTACCGGTGTCACCTGGTTTCGCTGATGTGATAAGCGCCATAAAATCGCTCCATCCTTCGCCCATCTGCTCGCTGCCACCTAGACAACCTGCTTGGCCGGGACCTCCAGTCAAGCGGTTGGAAATGCCGTGGCCATATTCGTGGGCTATGATGCCATTGTCGAGGTCTGAATCAGCTTGTGCAGGAACTACTGGAGCTGGAAGTTCGAACCTGGCAATCAGGCCGTTGCCGGCAAATTGGCGAATTGCTTGGCAATTCACGGAAGACATAAATACCACTGGTATGTTTGCATCTGCTCCAACGGCACCTGGCGCCATATTTATGGTGTTATCTTCAAAGTTGCAGATAATCACGCCTATTGCCCCAGCATCTTGCGCTTGTACTGTTTTAAATCCAAACTCACATCCACCACGGTCAATCAATGCTACTTTTCCGTCGAGTTCAGTACCGTTCAGGACGTTCTCACAGCCATCGGAAGCAAGTGGCTCGGTCACTCCATCATCCAAGATGACTACTTCACCAACAACGGGCACATCTGTAATGTATGCGCCAGCGCCCCAATCGCCAGCTGAAGGAGTACCTACCTCGTATCCTCCAGCCACAGAAGCTGGCTCGTCGATACTGAATGGATCACCTCCAAGATTCCAGCGGAACATTTGCATCCTTCCGCTTTGGCCATCTGGCGGGGTAGAGAAGTTGGCATTGTTGGTGCCACTGCCGTCCTGCCCTTCGGCATTCACTTGGTCAACACCCAATCCCATTCCTGAATAATTGGTAGTCTGGAAATTGCCCGATACTTCGTCAAATCCATAATGGTAGGTGAAATCGTGCATGATGTTGTTCATATAGAACAAGTTGACAATAGCTGCATCGGTATATTGGTCAGGTTCGAAGGTATCTTCCCAATCAAAATCAAAAATTAAATCGATACCGCCATCAGGCTCATTGCCAGAAGAAGCATTGGCATTATTGCTATCTTCATAGGCGTGCACGTTATTACCACGGGTAATGGTAAATTCTGCTCCATCCACACCATCGATGTCGTGCCATGCGTATGGGGAAGCAACTGTATCGTGCGGTTCTATGACCATCTCTCGTGCCCCATGTATTGGACTTTCGACAGGTATTGGCCAAATATTATAAGTTTCACCAGCAAGCATGCTGGTCGCGGTGTTTTTTTCTATGTTTTCAAAATCGTGTGAATGATCGCTACAATTGTGATCTGCGCGGGTAAATGATTGTCCATCCACTTTACAGTAAACAGTCCAGTTGTGCTCATCGAGGATCTGGCCTGTCACTGCATCAATCCTGGTGCTCCACATGTCAGAAGATTTCACGGGATACCAAGTAACATTCCAAGCGAGCAGGACTTCGTTCTTAAATTGCTGGAAATTAAGACTTACTTTAATGTCTTCATGAGCAATGTTGCCTTTGTCAAAAACGAATTCCTGATCGTTTTGGTCAAGCAGCCTCAATTCTTCGAAGGGAATATCGAGATGGGCAGCCAGGTTTTGTACAGCCTTTTCAGGACTGATAATTGGCGTGCTTGTATTCACTTTGGAAGCAAGTGCATTGACAAAACGCTTCCCAACGTAAAACACCTCTCCATCTTTAGAAATGTTCAGGTTGACAATGGCATTGTAAACAGGAATGTTGTTGTGTGTCTGCATGAAATACACCCTGCTGATGCCAGTCTTTTCATCGGTGTACATGTCACTGACGGTCATCCCGTCTATGTCCTGTGCAGACAAGCCCCAGCTTTCTGAATTGGAACGGACGTGCTCAAGGGCAATATCAAGAGGTGTGGCCTGTTGTGCGAACAAAGTGCTGCCCGCAAATAGCAGCGCCAACAAAAAACTAAATTGGGTACTGTTCAATTTCATACTTTTATAGTTTAGATAAATGATTGTTCCCGTTTGTGTGATCGAGCAGGCAAGTTGATTTGGAGGGCTAGTAAGCAGCCAAGGAATTGGCGTGACATCACAGGCTAACTCACACGTTACTTCTGGAACTACTCAACAGCAACTGTACAGGGAACTGGTTAGACAATTATTTCCTAAGTTGGCAAAAATAGTTTTTTACAGGAAAGCATTATAATAAACACCTGAAAATACAAGCGGCACGACAAATTCAGTTTGCAGTGGGCAGTAAGCTGTAATGCAGTGGGCAATTCAGAGGCAGCGTTTTACTGCCTTCTGTTCACTCCTCCTCTTCTTTTTTGTGTTCAGGTAACTTGCCGAGTGGTTCGTTCCGATAATGATGGTGTTGTTCGTTATCCTTCTCGTATGCTCGGATAACTTCTTTGACCAAACGGTGGCGCACCACGTCTTCGGCAGTTAGATAGATGATTCCGATCCCATCAATGTCTTTGAGGATGTAGATAGCCTTGTGGAGACCAGAACTGGTGTTGCGTGGCAGGTCAATCTGTGAAAGATCGCCAGTGAGAATTGCTTTGGCAGAAGGGCCAAGTCGGGTCAGGAACATTTTGATCTGGAGCGAAGAAGTATTCTGTGCTTCGTCCAGGATGATGAAAGCATTGTCGAGGGTGCGGCCACGCATATAGGCCAGCGGAGCTATTTCAATGACCCTCGTTTCCATAAAATGTTTCAGCTTTTCAGCAGGTATCATATCGTCTAGCGCATCGTACAGCGGACGAAGGTAGGGGTCCACTTTTTCTTTTAAATCTCCAGGCAAAAAACCCAGGCTTTCACCAGCTTCTATTGCTGGGCGGGTGAGTATGATCTTTTTGACCAACTTGTGTTTTAAGGCCCTGATGGCCAATGCCACAGCTGTGTATGTCTTACCTGTGCCGGCAGGGCCAATGGCGAATACGACATCGTTTTCTTCCGAAGAATTGACCAATAGTTGTTGGTTCTTGGTTTTGGCGCGGATGGGTTTCCCACTATTCCCATATACCAGGACTTTTGTATCCGAACCATTGAGGTGGGTATAGAATGGGTTGCCATTGTCCAGCAGCAATTCTTCTACCATTTGGGTAGGCAGTTCTTTTATTTGTTTTAGCAGGCGTACCATCTGCTCAAATTTGCCTTTGGCAGCTTGCGTGTATTTTTTTTCGCCGGACAGCTTAAGGTTGTTTCCCCTGGCTGTAATGGAAATGTCAGGAAAAGCCATGCGTAGAAGGTTCAGTTTTACATTGTTTTCGCCGTACAGCTCTGCGGGGTCAACGCCTTCAATGGTAAGAATGATTTCGCTCAACTGAAGTATTTATTTTAAAATGTTTGAATATCGGATGGACTTGGCTGAACTTCTTACAGGTTTCAAATAAGTTCAGCCAACTTCATTAGATTTGCGTAAAATTAACGCATTGTTCGATAACCGAATTTAATCAGTGCTGGTTCAAATTTATATCCAAATTAGAGGAAAGTCAACTGGAGCGATGGATTAAGGAATAAGAGAAGAATTAAACGTACAAGTCAAAATGTACGATTTATTAATCCACCGCCTCCCCATTGTTTGGCGTAATCGCCAAACAATTCCTCATTTGCGAACAAGCCTATTGCCAACAACAAGTTGGCACGAAACACAGTGACAATATGGCAATTGTAACTTTGACTACCGATTTTGGCCAACAAGGGTATTACTTGGCAGCACTCAAAGGTTCCATTTTAAAAGAGGGCCCCGATATCCAATTGATCGATATTTCACATTTTGTAAAGCCTTATGATATAGTACAGGGGGCGTTCATCTTGAACAATGCATACCACCATTTCCCAGAAGGGACTATTCACCTAATTGCCATCAATAATATCTCCGCTCCACTTTCATTGATCGCTTTTCAGCATAAAGGCCATTATTTTGTCGGGCCAGATAATGGCATTTTTTCGTTGATGTTCGATCATTTGCCTGAAGAGGTTTATCGGCTGCAAGGAAACAAAGGGATTCCTTTTCCCTTAAACGGTTTGTTTGCAGAAGCAGTTGCCCATATTTCAGGCGGCAAGCCGTTACTTGAAATCGGACTCCATGCCGGTGGTACAGAAAAGCGCATTGCATTACAACCTGTCGTCAATGCCTCTCAAATCAGAGGCTCCGTCATTTATGTTGACCATTTTGAAAACATAGTGGTAAATATCAAGCAGGAATTTTTCGAAAAGGTAAGAAACAAAAGACGTTTTAAACTTTTTTTCAAGCGTCACGATCCTATTGAGCAATTGAGCCGGAATTACAGCGATGTTCAAATCGGTGAAACACTCTGTCTTTTCAATGATGCTGGCTATTTGGTAATTGCCATTAATATGGGCAAAGGGGCGAGCTTGCTCGGACTAAAATTGGATGATATGGTACAAGTGGATTTTATCAACAAGACATGATAATTGGACTATTGATCGTTACTAAATGCCTGGATGTTAAAAAATGATAACAATATAAACGTACCTAATGCAAGATACCTGTCAGCATATTTTTTAAAGATAATTTACTAAAGTGTGATCTTTGGAATTACGTTTGCATTACTTTGTTTGTTCCTTACCGTCAATAAACCTGGCGGAAGATTCCCCACGCATACTTTCTGGCACCCTCCAAACGAACCAACCCATCTCTCATTTGTTTTGCTAAAAAACATGGCAGAGGGTAACATACCGTTGTTAAACTATGAACATCATTGATCTCATCAGGAAAGGCTACAAGAAACATGGCAAAAAAGCTGTGCTAATATTTCTCATCTATTTCGTGACAAAATGGACGCTCACCATCTTGTTTGGAGCGCAGATCATTTCTTATTTTAAAGGGTTTCTGGGCTAATACCTTATTTTGTCGCAACCCCTAAATTATGGTTTTGGTTCTTTAACAGACGGTAAACACAAACCTCTCTGAGAGATTATTCTCAAAATGGCATCCTGCATTTGCTATAGGCCACAATATCGTCTTTGGATCTTATTATTTAAATGACCCTTGAATGGTATTTCTTTCCCTTTGTCCGGATTCAGTTATATTTTTTTCTAAATTCGCCCTACCCATTCCAACCCTTTTGCTTGCCTGTCAGGAGTTAATGGCGGTAGCAGGAAAGGGGTCTCCAATCATCGGCAAGTGTATTAGTTTCACTTTACGTACTTTTGGCAACATTTAGAAGTCGAGAATCAGGTGAAAAGAATTTTTGGAAATTCCAAATTCTTAGTTGAGAACATGTTTTGGAAGAACTTGTCAAAAAACAATTCTTTACCAATCAAGTATTCACTTAAATTTTGTTGAAATGAAAAATCATCAAGTTTTGATAATTGGAGGAGGTACAGCAGGAATAATGGTTGCTGCCCAATTGCACCGGGCAAATCCAAAATTGGACATCGGGTTGATTGAACCCGATGAAACTCATTATTATCAACCTGCATGGACCTTGGTTGGTGCAAACACTTATGACTACGATAAAACTGCCCGTCCAATGGAGAGCTTAATTCCTGACGGAGTTAATTGGATAAAAGAATATGCTGAAACGATCGATCCTTCAGCCAATAAGGTAGTTACCAAAGGCGGGAACGAATTTTCTTATGACTATTTGGTTGTTTGCCCAGGTCTCAAAATTGACACTTCTTTAGTTGAGGGCCTGACGGAAGCGATTGACAAAGGGGTCATATGCAGTAACTATACAAAATCAACACATACGTGGGAAGTGTTGAAAAACTTTAAAGGAGGAACCGCATTGTTCACCCAACCAACCACGCCGATCAAGTGTGGAGGGGCGCCTCAAAAAATCATGTACCTAGCTGATGATTACTTTAGGAAAAGCGGCGTAAGGGGGAAATCAGAAGTGGTTTTTGCTACTCCTGGCACTATCATCTTTGGGGTAAAAGAAATTGCAAAAACCCTGATGGAAGTTGTGGACAGAAAAGATATTAACCTTCGGTTTGGGTATGAATTGGTCAAGGTCGATGGGGGAAATCAGATTGCTTGGTATAAAATGGCTGCCCACGAAAAAGAGTATAACGCAAAAAAAATAAAAATCAGTAAGGATGGAGATTTGGTAGGAATTCATTTTGACATGATGCATCTAGCTCCCCCTCAAACTTCACCCGATTTTATAAAAAAATCTCCTTTGTCCTCAGATTCAGGATGGCTCTCGGTTGATTCAAAAACCATGCAGCACACGAAGTATCAAAACGTCTTTGGATTAGGAGATGTAGCAGAACTTCCTACTGCTAAAACTGGGGCAGCAATCAGAAAGCAGGCACCCATCGTCGTGAGTAATATTTTGAAATTAATAGAATCGGGAAGTATTACCCAGAAAGAGTATAATGGATATTCTTCGTGTCCTTTGGTTACTGGGTATGGCAAGATGGTGTTAGCTGAATTTGATTATGATAATAATTTCACGCCTGATCCAAAACTCAAACAAATGCTGATTTTTGATTCGAGCAAAGAACATTGGAGATTATGGATGCTAAAAAAATACATGCTTCCTTATCTGTACTGGAATAAAATGATGAAAGGGATTGATGTGTAAATTGCCTAACATTTGCTCTTAAGCTACTCGGTTATTTGCCATCCAAGCTTAGGTTGGATCGTGCATAAACAAGGGGCCATCCTCTCACCTGCTGGTCACAGTATTTGCATAGCCTCGACTCCAGGAAGAAATTTTCCGTTGGCATTTGGGGCAAAAGAACCATACTATACAGTACTGTGTTTATTGGTTTTCGTACCTAACCTGTAACCAAGATGAAGTTTTACGATAAATTCATTTTACCAAGAATTACAAATCGATTGTGTTCTTTGGGGCCAGCAATGAAACAGCGGAATAAGGTTGTGCCCCAGGCTCAAGGAAGGGTTTTGGAAATAGGAATTGGTTCGGGGTTAAATTTTCAATTCTATGACTCTGCTAAGGTTGATCATTTATTTGGGCTTGATCCTTCGGAAGAGATGTGGTCAATTGCGCAAAGGCAAATTTCCCTTGATACAATTCCTGTAGCGTTTTTAAAAGCCCCTGCCGAGCAAATACCCCTTGATGACAATACCGTGGATTCAATTGTCATCACCTATACTTTATGTACCATTCCAAATGTAAGCGCTTCTCTAAAGGAAATGAAAAGAGTACTTAAACCCGATGGACATTTATTGTTTTGTGAACACGGGGCTGCGCCAGATGAGTCAGTATTGAAATGGCAGAATAAGCTGAACCCTGTTTGGAAAAAATTTGGAGGTGGCTGCAATTTAAATCGCGACATACCCGGATTGATCAAAAGTGGTGGATTTAATATCACCAAACTTGAAACCATGTACATACCCGGCCCCAAAATAGCATCCTATAATTACTGGGGAATAGCTAAACCAATGTGAATCGGCGGCACTCGCTAAATCAAATGAAAGTATCAAACAAAATAAACATGAGTATGAACGGGACTATCTATAGTGTGATTACGGGGACGGGAAATTACATTCCACCAAGATGCATCAAAAATGAAGATTTTTTGAGCAATGAATTTTATGATAAGGATGGAAAAAAGCTTGATAAGTCGGGTCAGGAGATAATCGAAAAATTCCTGGCGATTACAACCATTGCGGAAAGGCGGTATGTCGCAGAGGATTTGGTGACTTCCGATATTGCCTATTTTGCTGCTGAGGATGCTATAAAATCTGCAAACATTGATAAAGAAGAACTAGATTACATCATTGTAGCGCATAATTTTGGTGATGTTCGGAATGACAATAAGCGATTGGATATTGTGCCGAGTTTAGCGGCCCGGGTAAAACATAAATTGGAAATAAAAAGCCCCGATGCCATAGCATATGATTTACCATTTGGTTGTCCGGGGTGGCTACAGGCTGTTATCCAGGCTGATTATTTCATCAAATCAGGAGATGCAAAAAAGGTACTGGTAATAGGGGCAGATGTATTGTCCAGGGTTTCAGATCCGCACGACCGGGACAGCATGTTGTATGCCGATGGTGCTGGAGCGGTCGTTATGGAAGCCAAACAGGGTGAGAATCCCACTGGAATACTTGCACATAAAACACGCTCAGACACCTTAGTATATTCTCAAATGCTATTTATGGGCAAATCATATAACCCTGACAATGAAAACAAGGATGATATTTTTTTAAAGATGAATGGCAGAAAGCTTTATCAATATGCACTTGAGAATGTACCGCAAGCGATCAAAGGCTGTTTGGAAAAGAGCAATGTCCATCTGAGTGAAATCAAGAAAGTGCTGATTCACCAAGCGAATGGAAAAATGGATTATGCAATGTTAAAACGGCTTTATGGTCTTTTTGACAATGTGGAAATGCCGGAAGACATCATGCCAATGACGGTTGGATGGTTGGGCAATTCATCTGTGGCAACCATACCGACTTTATTGGATCTAATATTAAAAGGTAAGCTGGAACCGCACAAAATAAACGAAGGTGATCTTATTGTTTTCGCATCTGTTGGAGCAGGAATGAATATCAATGCGATGGTTTACAAGGTTTAAGTAACTCTTCATTACTATTTGGTTTGCCCAAAGGTGTCACCTTTTATGTTTACGTCCATCATTGCTTTATCGAAATCCAAGTTGCCTTTGCATAAGCGCATACTTTCCCCATTTCATTATAAATTGCGGTGCCGGTCCAAGTTTTCCGTCCTTCGCTACCAGTTACCCAGCCCATTACCACGTACCGTTTATTTACTTCAACTCTGGCGATCTGTCTAACTGCAAACCTACCCAGGACTACCACGATGTTGTGATCCAGCAAGGCCCAGGCTCCAGGGCAATCGAGTGCTGCCCAGATAAAAATGGGTTTTACAAAGCCATTGCCACCTCCTAATTCAGAATAAGGGATCCATGGAGAGGCTACGGTTAGTTCCCTTACCTTTCCTGGGTGAATTTTTAGGCCACTGCCAGGGTGGCGATTTTGGCCACAGACAAAACAATTGGGAAACGCGGCATTCCCAAATCCATAAAAATTGGGAGACGCTTTTTCCGCTTCTTCAAAACTGACCGGGGCAGGGATTTCCAATTCAAGGTTGGTCACTTCTTTTGCTTCCCCAATGCATTCCTTGCCATCGAGCAGTTGAGCGGTTTTGCCATCCACGACCAACCGCATGGGGTGGTCAAGCGGGGGTGGTTTTCTTAAAGTGACTTCAGCGGCAAAAGGTACATTGGTGGCAATGATGCCAGCACTGTAACCACCGTTACCGGATTCGGAGGGGCCGCAGTAATGTTTGTCAACGACAAGTTTGTTTATGATAAACATAAATCTGTTGGTTTGAGCCAGTGTGTTGTTTATTTCACAAACCCAAACAGCTTCCTAGCAATACCTTTCGTACGCCATTTTTAAATTGGCAGCAATGATGTCTGCACTGCGGCCTTCTATATGATGGCGTTCCAGGAAGTGTACCAAGCGGCCATCCTTGAACAATGCAATGGCTGGTGAAGAAGGGGGGTAGGGAAGGAGGAGCTCACGGGCTTTGTCTGTGGCTTCCTTGTCCACGCCCGCAAAAACAGTAGTTAGATTGTCAGGTTTTTTGTCACCTTGCAAAGAGTAATAGGCGCCTGGGCGGGCATTAGCAGCGGCACAGCCGCAGACGGAATTAACAACCAAAAGGGTTGTGCCTTCTGGGTTGTCAAGTGCGGTTTCTACTTCGGCTCCAGTCTTGAGGCTTTTAAAACCGACATTTTCGAGTTCTTGCGCCATTGGCGCGGTTAATTCTGCAGGATACATAGTAATTTTTTTTACTGCTGGCTGTTAGTCGTTTGCTGTTAGTTTTTCATTTATTAAAACTAACAGCCCGTGCCAGTATTTGTCAGTTAGTACAAATGAATTTCAGCTGCAAAGCTATTTGTTTTATGCCGGAATTCACCAATTAATTTCGGATACGTTGTTTAATACAGAATTGAGAATGAAAAGTTCGATGATGATGGGGGAGGGCGCGATATTTGCTAAGGCAAGTAAAAACTGACAGACAATGACAAACTTGCTCATCAGGATGTTTGGTAATAAGTATTATAGTATTATAATTTAGCCGCCATTTTAGGAATTAAAATAACTCTCAGATGAACAGAGTGATAATTAAAGTCATTTATTCTTTACTGATTTTTCATATTGTGGGTGCTTTCTTCTCGTGTACCAATGACGAACTGCTACCTCCCGAAACACCTGAATTTTGTGATTTGATCGTTGCATCCTATAATACTAATGTGAAAGAGATCATTGACCAAAGCTGTTCTTATAGTGGTTGTCATGACGGGGTGGGTGGAATTGGGGTTGGGAATTATACTGATTACAATGGGCTTTTGGGTGTTTTGAACAATGGCCTGCTCCGTAACCGGGTACTTGGACTAAAAGACGATCCATCGTTGGGGATGCCGCCGGATCAATCTGTTTATGTGGAATCACAAAAAGACGAACTGACAGAAGAAGAACTCCAAATCATTGAATGCTGGCTGGATGTTGGATTTCCCGAAGACGTTTAATTCACATTTTTAAAACTCACCTGAACAAGCTTCTCACTTTGAATTCTTGAAAATTGGATTTATGAAAAAGATTTCCTTACTACTGATGATTGTATGTGCTGTACAATGCTTGTACGCTCAAGATCAAGTTTATCAAACTTTCAAAGATCGGTGGGTCATCAATACTTTCTCTGTTGAAACCCTTCCAAAAAGAAAACTAGATGCCAGGATAGCCCACCGTTTTGGTGATTTGGCAGGAGACGCAGGGGGCTGGACTACTTTTTATGGATTGGAAAACGCATCTGATGTGTCATTTGGGGTTGAGTATGGTGCTACTGACAACCTCACGCTCGGCTTTGGGCGGTCGAAAGGTTCCGGTCAGTTGCGGCAGTTGTTGAATGCATCTTTAAAATATAAACTCATTGCGCAAGCAGTGGATGGCAAGCCAATTTCGTTGGCCGTGGTGGGGATGACTTCGCTTTCCACATCTCAAAAGTCGGGTGACCCTTCCAGCATTTCCTATTTTGAATCATTTCCACACCGCATGGTGCATCACGGAGCGTTGTTGGCGGCAAGGAAATTTTCTGAAAATTTTTCATTGCAGTTGTCCGCAGGTATTACCCATCGCAATGTTGTGCCGGCAGGTGATGACAACAATACTTTTCACATGGGCTTGGCAACTCGCATTCAGGTGTCAAGGGTGCTGGGGATCATTGGCGATTTTGCCTTTCCTGTTATCAGCGAATCAGACCAAAGTAATGTGACGCATTATGCTCCTATCGGTATCGGATTTGAGTTTGATACAGGCGGGCATGTTTTTCAGCTGAATTTCACCAATGCTTCAGGATTGATGCCAACAGATTATATTCCTTACACTACTTCCAATTGGGGCGACGGCGAATTCAGGATCGGCTTTACCATATCACGGATGTTCAATATATAAGTGCTTGTTCAAAGTTTGATTTTATGAAAAAAGCAATATTTTTTTTAACGGCAATAGGTTGCTTTCTACTTTTTTCCAACCTCACTTGGAAGGATAACGCGAGGTTGATAAATGTAAACATGACCGTTGCGGAGGTGCTCCTCAAGTTGGGGGATTCGGCTTCGCCGCATTTGCCCAAGTCCGATATGGAAGGTGTTTCCGTTGAAAGAGGTAGAGACATTGTTTTAAGAGGTTGGACAAATAGTCCCTATGGTGGGAAAAGTCCTCGGGTCAGCAAGCATTTCGTTTGTACATCATGTCACAATGTTGAACGGGACGAGCCGGATCTAAAAACAACAGATCCGCTGGCACGATTGAATTACGTTAGTGAAAAAGGGCTTCCTTTCTTGCAAGGTAGTGCGCTCTATGGAATTGTTGATCGCCGCTCATTTTACAATGATGATTACAAAAAAAAGTATGGTGATCTCGTTGACCCTGCCCGCAACAATCTTCGCGAGGCCATTCACTTGTGTGCAACCGAATGCGCACAAGGCCGCGCACTCGATGATTGGGAGATGGAAAGTGTACTGTCTTATCTATGGACCATTGGGCTGGAAATGAGTGATCTTGATCTTTCAGAAAATGAACATCAAAAAATAAACAATGCCGCTGCAGGTAAAGGACAAGACGAGGAGGCGATTGCTTTGATCAAGTCCCAATATCTAAGTGGTTTTCCCGCTACTTTTATTGACCCACCAGCTGATCGTCGGGCGGGGTTTTCAAAAAAAGGTAATCCTGAGACAGGGCAGTTGATTTATGAGTTAAGTTGCCTGCACTGCCACGAAGGAAAGCGGTACTCGTTTTTCAATCTCGACAATTCTGATCTTTCATTTGAATTCCTGGACAAGCACCTCACAACTTTTTCAAGATATTCCGTTTATCAAGTTACCCGCTATGGAACTGAGCCTATCCCTTGGAAGAAGGCATACATGCCACATTACACCAAAGAAAAGATGACCGAGCAGATGTTGGAAGACCTCCGGGTCTATATTGAGCAAAAAACCAAATAGTTTTGGTTTTTCGGTAAATGAAAAAGGCTTGCAGCAACATGAGTTGCTGCAAGCCTTTTTTTACACCTTGGGCTCATTTAAGAGCAATTATACTTACCCATATTTTTTGCCGAATTCTTGCATTACATTTACGAGCGCTTGTACACTCCTTCTGGGCATAGCATTGTAAATGGAAGCCCTGAAGCCACCAACTGAGCGATGGCCTTTCACACCTGAGATGCCTACATTTTTGCACATTTCTAGGAAAGGCGCAGTAAATTCCTTTTTTGTGGGTAGGAAACAAACGTTCATTAGTGAGCGGTCTTTTTTATCAACGGGGCCATGAAAGCATGGGTTGTTGTCTATTTCTTTGTAAAGCAACCTTGCTTTCGACTTATTCATTTTTTCTATTGCAGCTAATCCCCCTTTTTGTTTGATCCAGCGTAACGTAAGCATCAATACATAGATTGGGAACGCTGGCGGTGTGTTGAACATTGAACCTTTTTCAACGTGGGTCATATAGTTCAACATACTTGGTAAGTTCCTGTCCGTTCTTCCGAGCCAATCTTTTTTCACGATAACCAATGTGACACCAGCAGGGCCAATGTTTTTTTGAGCGCCAGAGTAGATCATTCCAAATTTGTTGGCCTCAATTGGTCTGCTAAAAATATCTGACGACATGTCGCAGATCAAAGGGGCTTCCACGTCTGGGAATTTTTGAAACTGCGTACCATATATAGTATTGTTGCTGGTCATATGTAAATAAACAGCATCTTTTGGCTTCTTAAACCTTTTTGGGATATAGACATAATTGCGGTCCTTGCTGGAAGCCAGTACTTCGATATTGCCAAAGTTTTTAGCTTCTTTGATTGCCTTGGTTGACCACACGCCAGTATCTAAATAGGCTGCCGTTTCGTTTTCGCCAAGCAAATTCATGGGTGCCATAAAAAATTGGCTGCTTGCTCCCCCTGAAAGAAATAAAACGGCATAGCTGTCGTCAACCCCAGCAATTTCCCTGACCAAGGCTTCTGCCTCTTTTGCAATGGAATCGAACTCAGGACTTCTATGGGATATTTCTAAAATAGATAAACCGGAGTTATTCAAATTTCTCACCCCTTGCGAGGCCTCTTTTAAGACACTTGGTGGGAGTATGGCTGGGCCTGCGCTGAAATTATGTTGCTTGGTTGAACTATGCATATTGATTTACTTTGAGTTTGAAAAAATGAAGGCAAAAGTACTTTTTTGTTTGACCAATTGGCATTCACTTTTAAAGTGAATAGCAAGGATTTTGTACGAGAAATTTTTTTTTTAAAAAAAATGGTCAAGAGTTTGGAAAACGTAAAACGCGCGTATACTTTTGCGCCCGATTTGAAACAGGGGGTTCACATAAAGATGGTTGATCTCCTAATATTTTTTTTTGAAATTGGGCAGAATTGAAGGTTCAGACAGTTTTTGGTTTTTTTATAAAAAACCCAAAAAAAGATTTTGTAAAAAATTGAGTTGATGTACCTTTGCCGTCCGTTTTGAAAATTTCGAATTTTGAAGTTAATTGCCGAGAGGCAAAAACGATATTTCAGCACATTTTGCAATACACATAATCTATATGTGGCAGAAATGTTTCTGAGCAACAGTTCATTGACACTGATGGGGAAAAGAGGAAGGAGAGGACGGAGGGTTTCCGGGAGTAATTTGTTTTACGGGCAACCGGTCGGTGACAGGACAGGCTCGGCCCTTTCGGGGGCTGTGCAATGAAATTCACCACGGAGA
>JAJCYI010000073.1 GCA_029263015.1 Saprospiraceae bacterium
GAAAGGACAGGATGGACCTATCCATTTTTACGATTGGCAAAAAGTTGGTCGAGTATTGTCTTAAACACGCAATTAGAATTGTTTTTTCATTTTCAAAGAACTGCTTTATCTCTCCTTCTTAAAAAAGTGTACGGTAGAGAAATTGAGAATAAAGAATTGAGAAAAAGGTGGACAATGATAACAAAGAATTGTGGGGTAGGGGAGGAAATGAAAAAGGAATGGAAAAGCCCCTTGGTGAGAAGGGGCTTTCCGTGTTCAAATTTAGCAGCAGCCGATGCCGCAGCAATCGTCTCCTCCGGGGAGGAAGTTCAAAACTGAATTGGTCATAATAAAATAGTTTTAAATGATTTATCGTAATATTACGATAAATAAGATCAAAAAAATATCTCTTGATTTTTCAACAACAATCATCTGCACAACCGCACCGTTCCAGCAAACCGCCCAAGAGCACCTGGACTTCTCGACAAACTTCAGGGTTGATGCAGTAGCAGACTTTTGGGGCTTCCACTTCCCCAATGATGATGCCTACTTTTTTTAACTCTTTTAAATGTTGGGAAACGGTACTTTGTGCTAATGGAAGCGCATCGACTATATCGCCACATACACACGATTTGGCCTCCAGCAGGTATTCTAAAATCATGATCCTCGCAGGGTGAGCAAATGCCTTGGCCAATTCTGCGATGCGGTTTTGTGTCAAGGTGAACGATGCTGTCTTTGATACTCCCATTAGTTGTTTTTATTAATCGCAATATTACGATTAATAAAATAATAATGCAATATTTATTAGATTTTTTTTGATTTTCGTTCAGTTTGGGTTTTATTAACAGCCAATTTGATTTGGTTCAACATCTCAATGAAGTTATCCAATAAACTTTGTCTTAAACCTATTCCACATGAAAAATACCATTCTTTTTATTTGCTTGTTACTTTTTGCTGGATGTTTTGACGGAAACCAAGATCAGCAGTTTACCGAATCCGTTCCAAGCGGGATGGATTATAATGAAGGTCCATCTGAGCCGCCAGCCCCTCCACAAGGTGACCCTTTGAACCAGGAAGACCCAAAAAAGGAAGTAGTTGACAAAGGGAAAAAAATAATCAGGGACGGCAGCATTAATATGGAAGTTGAGAAGCTTGCGGAAGCCAAGTTGTTCATTGACACGACCCTGAAAGCATTTGGTGCCTATTATGAAAACGAGACTTTTGAATCCAATAACTATGAATCGCTCTATCGCTTGAAAATCCGTGTACCAGCTTCTAATTTTGATAACTTGATAAATGCGGCCAACGAGCAAGGCGGGAAAATCCTTTTAAAAAATATTAACGCCAGGGACGTTACGGAAGAATTTTATGATATAACCACCCGCTTGGAAAACAATCAATCCTATTTGGAGCAATATCGGAAACTGCTTGACAGAGCCAGAACCATAAATGATATTCTGGAAATACAGGAAAAAATTCGTGTCATCGAAGAGGAGATGGATTCAAAAAAAGGCCAGCTGAAATTCCTGTCCGACCAAGTAGGGTACAGCACCTTGAATTTAACTTTGATCGAAAAGCACGAATGGCGGGAAGGGAACAAAAAAAGCATTGGCCAAAAGATACTAGCTTCTTTAAAATCGGGGGGCGAGATTTTTGTTGAGTTTGTTTTGGTCGTGCTCGGTTTGTGGCCTTTTGTTATTTTGGTGGGTATAGGGATTTATTTCATAAAATGGCGGAGGGCGGCAAAACGGAAGCGTGAAAGTTAAATATCCACTTTCAAAAGTGCAATTAAAACCAACATTATGAAAAACATATTCCTTGCCCTCGATATTGAAGAGAAAGCCAAAACACTGATAAACTATGCCATGGAACTGGCCCAAAAATTTGACACCAAAATATGGGTCATTCATATTGCTGCACCTAATCCTGATTTTGTGGGTTTTGACGTAGGCCCCCAATATATACGCGACAGCCGGGCTGATGAATTAAGGGCCGAGCACCGATTTGTACAAGAAGTTGCAAATGAGTTCAAAGCAGTAGGCATTGAGGCGGAAGGCTTGCTTATCCAAGGCCCGACAGTGGAAATGATTTTAGCAGAAGCAAAAAAATTAAACTCGGAATTGATCATTACAGGCTTGCACGATCATGGTTTTTTGCACAATGCCTTGTTTGGCAATACCGCTAATCAATTGTTGAAAAAAACAAAAATTCCATTATTGATTATCCCTATTGATTAGTGGGAATTTAATTTTCATCCCTAAATCAAAATTGAGTTTATGATCTTCCAAACCACTCGTTTAAAAATTAGAAACCTTCAACTCTCTGATTTCTCTCCTTTCCATGAAATGCACTCCAATCCCAATGTTATGCGCTATACCACTGGCCGCCCATGGACAGAAAAAGAAAACCGGGAAAGCATCCAAAAATGCATTTCCAGTTATTCCAAACCGGACAATAATTTTTGGGTATGGGGGGTCGAGCGGAAATCCGATAGCGTATTTATCGGCACCTGTGCCATTGTTGAAGACAATGAAATTGGTTACCGTTTTCTGGAAAAATATTGGGGAAATGGCTATGGCCAGGAAGTTACCGAGGGCCTGATAAATTATGCATTGGAAGAAATGCATAAAAACCAAATTATTGCCTACGCGGATAAAGAAAATGTGGCCTCGGTAAAAATCCTGGATCGATCCGCATTGAAATTTATAAAAGAATGCCCCAGCGAAAGTGGAAAATGCATTGACCGGTTTTATAAATTGGAAAAATAGCTCTCATAGTCTGTTACAAAACCTGCTCTACTATCCCATCTCCAGAACAGCCTTTTTGTCCCCGCCTTGACCGACTCATTTACGGGGATAGGTTTCTTTTGTAATTGCATTTTTTGAAAACCCAAATACAGTTTATGAGCAGTTGGAGAGCCTACTTGTTGTCGTTATTGGCAGCTCTTTTTTTTATTCAAGTTTCAAACGCCCAAATCACTTCATCTACCCTACAGGGGAAGGTCAAAGATGTGGTGGGTGAAACATTAACTGGAGCAACGGTCTTGGCCGTTCACCTGCCGACTGGTACTCAATATGGGACTATTACCGAATTGGACGGCCAGTATGTTTTGCCTAATTTGAAAGCGGGCGGGCCTTATCAGGTCACTACTTCCTACACAGGTTTCGAGGATCGGCAGGAACCATCGATTTACCTTCCGTTGGGGGTGGTCACCAAGCTCAATTTTGAATTGGAAGGAAACATTACCACGCTCGATATTGTGGAGGTAAAATACGACCGAAACGACCCCTTAAAAAACAAGAAACAGGGCACTGGCACCAACATCGGTCAAGACCGTATTGAATCCTTGCCAAGCCTCAACCGCAGTCTACAAGATATGACTCGCCTCAGTCCGCAAGGAGGTGCCAATACTTTTGCCGGCACGAATTACCGCTTCAACAATATTAGTATTGATGGGGCTTCCAACAATGATGTGTTGGGTTTTCAGGAACCGGCCAGTGGCGCTGGTGGGTCGGTGGCGTCGGGCACGCCTGGCGCTTTGGCAGGCACACAGCCCATTAGTCTTGATGCAGTACAGGAAGTACAGGTCAGCATAGCGCCTTATGATGTTCGGCAAGGTAATTTCACCGGCGCCAGTTTAAATGTGGTGACTCGGAGCGGAACAAATAAACTGGAAGGATCGGCTTATTTTTTTGGTCACAACCAAAATACGACAGGCAAGAGCGTGACCAGTGACCACAGCCGACTGGAGGATTTTTATGATTTCCAAACAGGCGTCCGGCTGGGCGGCCCGATCTTAAAAAACAAGCTGTTTGTTTTTGGAAATTACGAACGTACTCGGCGTTCTGAGCCTGTCCTGGGCGTACCGGGCACTGCTGAATCCAATGTGCCGCTCGATGTGGCGGTTTCTATTACCGATTTTTTAAAGGAAAAATTTGACTATGATCCTGGTTCATTTCAGGAAACAACAAATGATCGTAGGAGCGATAAATTTTTCCTGCGTTTTGATTATAACTTGGGCAAAAACCACCAGCTTGTTTTGAGAAATAATTATGTGAAAGCCTCTGCCGATAATCTGGAAAGGGGCAGTCGCATCCTTAATTTCTCAAGCCAGGGATTTACCCACCACAGCACCACCAATAGTGCCGTTGTGGAGTTGAAAAGCCGCTTTGGCAACCACCTTGCCAACCACCTGACCATTGGTCACAATATCACAGAAGACAAACGTACCTGGGAAGGACGGCCGTTTCCCCACATCGAAATCAACTACAATACTTCCAATAAAATATTCCTTGGCCCTTACCGGGAAGCTTCTATTTATGGGCTAACCCTGAACACCACCCAAATTAGGGATCATTTGAGTTTTTATAAAAATGACCACACTTTGACGATTGGGACAGACAATGAATTTTACCACCTCGAATATCGGTTCCTCACTGCGTGGAATGGCCGGTGGGCATATCGGACGCTGGAAGATTTTTTCAATGAACGGCCAGAGCGGATCAGGGGAGTCTATAATTTGGAGAACAATGATTTTGAATACAATCGCAACCGTCCCTCCGCTGATTTTAGGGTATTCTTGATGAGCCTTTACCTGCAAGATGAATACCGCCCCAACGACCGCCTAACCATTACGGCAGGTGTCCGTTTTGACATGCAACTCCAGCCTGATCAAGTGCCATTGAACCCCGAAGTAGTGGAAACACCTGAGTTTTCCCAATTTGACAACCAATTCGGCGGAGAGCCACAGGTCAATCCGCGTCTTGGTTTTAGCTACCTGCTTAATGAGGAAAAAGGGATCAGGTTGCGAGGAGGGACAGGTTGGTTTACAGGGCGCATACCGTTCGCTTGGTATGCCTATGCCCGGTACATTTCTGGAAATGAATATGGCAATGTGGACATCCGTCCTGGTGGCGGTACATTTCCACTGGAGGAGGATATTTCGCAATTACAGAACCTTCAGCCAGGACTAACGGAAATCAATTTGGTGGACAATGATTTCAAATTGCCAAGGGTGCTCCGTTCCAGCCTTGCCCTTGATTATTCTTTGGACGATGGGACTGTTTTGACTTTTGAGGCACTCTATTCAAAAACATTGCAGGGCATCCAATTCCAATCCATCAATCTTCGGGATGAGGTGGCACGATACAATGGGGCGGACCAGCGCTATTATTACACGGCATCTGGGAGCGAAAAGAAAATCAATCCCAATTTTACCAATGTTTTTTTATTGAAAAACACCAGCAAGGGCTACCAATACAACCTGACCGTTTCAGTGCTGAAACAATGGTCAGAAAACTTGAGCGTCACTGCAGCTTATACTTATGGGAAGAGCAAAGATATTTCGAATGGCGTCCGTAATTCGATGGCGGCCAACTTCAATTGGAACCAAGCTGTGCAATCGAACAATCCCAATCTTGCCTGGTCCAATTTTGATTTGCGGCATCGCATAATTGCAACGACCGATTTCAAACATACCTGGAATGAAAAACACTTGAGCTACATCAGTGCTGTGCTCAACATTCAGTCTGGCAACCCTTTTTCCTACACGGTTGGGGGTGATTTGAACAAAGATGGTTCATCGGCCAACGACCTGGTTTTTGTACCGGCCAACCAGCAGGATATTGTATTAAAAGATATTGTTGATGAAGCGGGCAACGTGATCGTCGCTGCGGCAGATCAGTGGCAGCAGTTGGATGCCTTTATTGAGAACGACCAGCATTTGAGCGGCCATCGGGGTCGATATGCAGAACGGAATGGAGGTCGTACACCTTGGAACTATCAATTGGACTTGCGCGCTGCACACCGATTTCTTTTCCAACATAAACAAAGCGTAGAACTGACCCTTGATATTTTCAACCTCCCCAATTTGTTGAACAATAATTGGGGGCGACAATATTTTGTGCCCAACCTCACCAACTCATCGTTCCAACTCCTTGAATTTGAGGGGATTGAAGAAGGCAAGCCCACCTATCAATTTAAAAACAAAGCTGCCACTCCCTGGCAAGTTGATACGCTATTGTCGAGGTGGCGTTTGCAAATGGGGTTGCGGGTGAATTTTTAATATTTGTCCACTCAGCTTTTTTTCCATAAAATTGTCGGTAAGTATTTCTCTACCGTACACTTTATATTAACGTGAGTTCTGGATAATAATCCTTGACAATCAAGAGCTTATGGCGGTTTCTGTCCTTTGATTGTCCCGTTAGGGACGGAACATGGGTAGCAATGCCAAACCAACGGTATTTTTCGTGCCGTAGGTACGTAACATTTT
>JAJCYI010000074.1 GCA_029263015.1 Saprospiraceae bacterium
CATCAAATCATTTTTATTTGGTAGAGGTTAATTGAGATGTACATTTTTGAGGTTTTATCAATTGATTACGAAATGAAATAAATTTAAATTGTTTGTTTTTCTTTGATTTTCAAAATAATATTCTTCATGCGTTTGCCCTGAAATATAATCACCCACTTCATTATCTCCGTTTTCTTTTTAGCTTTACTTTTCCATTATTCATCACCTCTTAATAAGCAAAATATGCTATCAAAAAAAATACTCCCACTGTTTTTTATTCTTCCATTTACGCTGCTGGCACAACGCAGGGAACCCCTCGATATTCAAATGGATTTCGAATCTTACGATCCGCCCAGCACTCTTGTCGTGCCAGAAAACCCTGTCAACCGGGCAAAATTCCCGTTCATTGATGTGCATAGCCACCAGTGGCGCATGGACACCGCCAACCTCGACAAAATATTATCGGACATGGATGTCATGAACATGGGCATCATGGTAAACCTGAGCGGCAGGGGCGGTCGGACGTTGAAAGCCATGACCGACAATATCAAATCCCAATACCCCAACAGGTTTGCTGTTTTTACCAATATAAACCTCCAAAGCATTGATGAACCAGATTGGGCTGTGGAGACCGTCAAACAGATCGAATACGATGTGGCTAATGGCGCCCGTGGGCTCAAGATTTACAAAAGTCAGGGCATGCGAAACACAGATAGCAGAGGGGAACGAATCAAGATAAACGACCCCAGGATCGATGCAATATGGGCAAAGTGCGGCGAACTGGGTATCCCGGTCATCATCCATTCTGCCGACCCCAAATCGTTCTGGTCACCCCTCGACTCCCTCAATGAACGCTGGTTGGAACTCAAACTCCGCCCTGGGCGGAAACGCGAGGCCGATGACCCTGCCTCCTGGGAAACCATTATTGGAGAGCAGCACGACATTTTCAAAAAACACCCGAATACAACCTTTATCAGTGCCCATCTTGGTTGGTTTGGCAACGACCTTGCAACGCTGGGCCAACTTCTGGATGAAATGCCAAATATGTATGTAGGCATAGGTGCCGTCATCGCCGAACTCGGCAGGCAGCCGCGAATGGCCAATTGGTTTTTTGAAAAATACCAGGACCGGGTGCTTTTCGGAAAAGATGCTTACCATCCCGATGAATACCCCACTTATTTCCGGGTGCTTGAATCAGCAGATGAATATTTTCCTTATTACAAGCGATACCATGCTTTCTGGAAAATGTACGGATTGGATTTACCCGACCATATTTTGAAAAAATTGTATTATAAAAATGCATTGAAAATTATTCCTGGTTTGGATGCGTCTTTGTTTCCGGATTGATTTATTTTTCTCTGCCGAGCGTTTTTTTGATTTTTACCGAATGTCCCCTATCGGACCGCCGCCAAGTCACTTATCAATTGAGCCAGATGGAATGGATTAAGCGAACACCAACTTTTTCAAGTAATCAGCTCCAACTTCTGCGCTTTTCATTGGTGTGGAATTATCATATCGTTCTTGTTCTAAAATAAAATACTTCACCCCATTATCCGCTGCCACTTTCAATATTTTTGGGTAATCAATGAAGCCAGTACCCAAGTCGCAGGAAGCATCCCTCTCATCAGGTGAGGCCGATGTCAGGCGGTCTTTGACATGACATAAACGGAAACGATTTGAATATTTGGTCAAATATTCCACTGGGTCTGCGCCACCGATCACTACCCAATAAATATCCATTTCGTGATCTACCAATTCCGGATCTGTATTATCCATGATAAAATCATGGGGAATCATGCCAGTAAAGGCTTTAAAGGAATATGCATGGTTGTGATAAGCAAACCGGATCCCATGTTTTTTGCATATTTCCCCACAAGCATTGAATTGGTCGGTCACCTTTTTCCAATCGTCCATACTCTTCTGTGGGCCTACCCAAGGACAGATAAGGTATTTCATTCCAACCTCAGCAGCTTGTACTGCTTTATCTTCGAACCCTTCATTAATATTGCAATGGCTCGATATCAGGTCCAAACCAATATCATCCAGGTATTTTTTAAAATCAGTATGAGGCATACCCCAGAACAACCCCAAGTCGCCCTCGTAGCCTTCTATCTGGGTATAACCAAATGAGGCCAACTGTTTCAGGGTCGCTTTTGGGTCGTCATAAATAACATCCCGAAGCGTATAAAGCTGAATACCAAAATGATCTAAGCTCGGTTGAGGTGTGGCTGGGTCACCAGCGTTTTCCACTTGTTTGCCATCGCCACTTGGCGAGTTCGTACAGGCCCATTGAGGCACAATAATAGAACCGGCAGTCATAACTCCTGCCACCTGAAGGAAATAGCGTCGCTTGTTTTGCATGTAAAATTCTTTTTGATTAGGGAGTAGGAAATAAATAAGATGCCCACTAAAGCGCCGTAATTTTTAAATAGGAAGAATTTTAAAAACCGCACATAGCCAAGCTACGTAAGGATTTTTAAAGTTTTTCCTATTTAAAAAGAACAAGTTTGAGTGGGTAGGTTATTTTTTTCCTAATCCCTTAGTTAATAACGCGAATCAAGAGTTGGAATTCAGGATGCTTTATTAGCCCCAGCGGGGCTTTCAAAATTCCACCAGTGATTTGCATTAATAGTTGATTCTATTTGGCGAGGCTATATTTGGTTAGGAAGGTTAAAGATAGTGAACGAGTGTAAATATTGGGTACATGAATAATCTGAACAAGGGAAAACACAGTTATTTAAAACCCTTGATCAGGATTGAATTTAATTAGCATTCCCATTTGCAACCTTCCAGGAACAATATCATCTTTCCTTCCATACGTACTGCCTATCCTTCATAAGGTTATTCCACTTACATTTTATTTAAATCACCCGGCCTGTGGGGAATGCTTCTCGCATTTGTCGCGTGGCCCGACTGTTAAAACCTTTTGATATGAAAAAATCTGTCATTTTCGCCTGGGCGACCCTTTGTTTTTTACCTCTACTTTTTTCTTTTAAAGAAGCACCAATTCCGCCAACAAACGCGGAAGGTATCATTGTAAGAGTAGCACCTTCAACACACAAAAAATCGTTCGTGATTCGATTGGCCAATCTCCAACAAAGACCTGCACGAATCATCATCATTGACTCATATGACCGGACTCGTTATTCTGAAAAAATACTGGGGCATAACGGTTATCGAAAATTAATCAACCTGAAGGATTTGACCCCGGGAGAGTATACTCTTTATGTTCTCCACCCAGATGAAAGCAAAAGCGGAACAATCAAAGTAGGCCCTGGAGATTTACAAATATCATGGAACGAAGAGGGTTGAGGAACAATTCTGATATTCATTAATACGCTTAGAAAAGTGAAATCAATAACTTAGACCATGTGAAACGAAGATCTGAATAAAATAATAAGTCACGCTTATTGAGTTGGTCTAAGTTATTTATTTTCTTTTACTAATTGGACTTTTGACGTGATATTTTTTTGATAGCTACCTCGAACAAAATTCAAGACTTCCGTTTTGAAAATACTTATGCCATCGGCCTAAAAAAAATGTGTAATTATCCTCATTCAAGAAAATAGTTTCTTTGTTATTGGATCGATTGTAAATGTGGTAAAAACAATTTTGGTAAAAAGGATGCCAGTAGCCTTTCATGTTTCGAGGTTATTTGAATTTAATCATAGGTTGATTTCCGAAATTTCAGCCGTTCTGGAAAAAAGTAAATTGAATATCCCGAAACAATTCCCACAGGCAATTTCGGAAATCTCAATCCCTGATTTCAGCAAGATTTCCGAAATTCACCTTGATTAATTCATCCAAGCCAAGCTTGACCCTCGCCCTGATCCTCTCCAAATTTCGGAAATCATTTTTCATGGCGACACTGCGATTTCCGAAATTTCAGCCGTTTTGGAAAAAGTAAATTGAATATCGCTGGAGCAATTCCCACAGGCAATTTCGGAAATCTCAAATCTTGCAATCAGCCAGATTTCCGAAATTCGCATTGATTAATTCATCCAAGCCAAGCTTGACCCTCGCCCTGATCCTTCCCAAATTTCGGAAATCATTTTTCATGGCGGCACTGCGATTTCCGAAATTTCAGCCGTTTTGGAAAAAAGTAAATCGGAAATCCCTGGAACAATATCCACAGGCAATTTCGGAAATCTCAATCCCTGCATTCAGCCAGATTTCCGAAATTCGCATTGATTAATTCGTGGAGGCCAAGCTTGACCCTCGTCCTGATTTTTCTAAAATTTCGGAAATCTAATCACCAAAAATCAAATTTTCCATCTTCTTTTGAACCTTGAACTGAGCATGCGCCTGGTTAAACAATTTCAATGCTTCTTTTTCATCAGAAGGGTGAAACAAGGCCAACACCTCTTGCCTGCATAATCTGGTGGGCATCCTACTCAAAATCGCTTTGTAAGAAGTAAAACGCCATTCTGGATACTCTTTTGTGATTTTATGATGAATCGGATTATGGTGATGGTAGACCACCATATATTGCAAGTGATGTTCGGCTTTTATTTGAACCCTTTTAAACCTTTTTTGAAAAACACTCCCCTTTCGTCCATTTTGTTCATTGAAAGCCTTTGCATAGCTGAGACAAAAGTTCTTCACTTGATCCTCAATAAATTCATCCAAAGGAATAGCTCCGTCTCTAAATTTCCTGGAGGCAACTGTCTTTAATCTCCCAACAGCCTTTAGAAACAATTCATCAACCGACTTTACTTTTATCAAAAAATGGAAATGGTTTGGAATCAGCGCATAAGTATAAGTGTCAAAAAAGGAAGCAAAATACTTATCCCATCGGCCTAAAAAAAATGTGTAATTGTCCTCATTCAAGAAAATAGTTTCTTTGTTATTGGATCGATTGTAAATGTGGTAAAAACAATTTTGGTAAAAAGGATGCCAATAGTCTTTCATGATTCGAGGTTATTTGAAGTTTAATCATAGGTTGATTTCCGAAATTTCAGCCGTTTTGGAAAAAGGGAGAATGAAAATCCCTAGAACAATTCCCACAGGCAATTTCGGAAATCTCAATCCCTGATTTCAGCAAGATTTCCGAAATTCGCATTGATTAATTCATCCAAGCCAAGCTTGACCCTCGTCCTGATTTTTCCCAAATTTCGGAAATCATATTTCATGGCGACTCTGCGATTTCCGAAATTTCAGCCGTTCTGGAAAAAATAGATTGAATGTCTCCGGAACAATTCCCAATGGCAATTTCGGAAATCTCAATCCCTGATTTCAGCAAGGTTTCCGAAATTCGCATTGATTAAATCGTGGAGGCCAAGCTTGACCCTCGTCCTGATTTTTCTGAAATTTCAGAAATCATATTTCATGGCAACACTGCGATTTCCGAAATTTCAGCTGTCCTGAAAAAAGGCAGATCGAAAATCCCTGGAACAATTCCCACAGGCAATTTCGGAAATCTCAATCCCTGATTTCAGCAAGGTTTCCGAAATTCGCATTGATTAAATCGTGGAGGCCAAGCTTGACTCTCGTCCTGATTTTTCTGAAATTTCGGAAATCAAATCTTTATGGTTTGATTTTCTCCTTCGGCAAAATAAGCGCAGGCAACCCGGCCACATGATAAGCCTTATTAAACCCACCAACTTCTTCCGAAACAATGCGTTCCATTTCCTTTTTCCAAATTTCCCACTGAGCCAGCAAATCGTGTAAACGTTCTTTTGCACCCTTAGTCGGGCGGGGATCGTGAGAATCAATTGCACCTTTTAAGTTGAGCAATTCAGAACTGAGCATATTGCGGAAGTTGATAACATCTTGGAAAGTCTCCTGCTTTGGCTGGATGAGTTTTTCCTCCCAGGCCGTAATGGCTTTCAACACAAGCTCTCCTTTTTTCACCAAACTATCCTGTTTTTCCATCTTCCGAAGCAAAGCCAAATGCCCATTCAATTGCTTTTTGACACTGCGCATTTGGTTTACGGATTCATGAATGGCAAGCACCGTCTCTTCGATGTGTGACAGCACGGACTGCTGCTCCTCGAAATCAGCATGGGAAGCTTCAAGTCGAGGATCGGCGAGCACCATCACACTTGTTTCAACAGTATCCTTTTTTGAAAAGAGTTGTAACTTATAAACTCCCGGTGCAACAAGATGTCCTCGATAATCGCCCATCAGGAAAACACCATCTATAGCAGGCATGGTCTCTCTACGCAAATCCCAGTTGAAACGGTTGAGGCCAGGCTTCGAAGGGAGAACCTGAGGAGGTGGAGGTCCACCTGACCAACTTTTGAAGCCTTCCGGTTTTTTACTGGTCAGATTCCGGACGACTTGATTGTTTTTATCCAAAACTTCAAGAGTTAGAATGAGGCTATCCGCCCAATCAGATGGGAGATTGTAGTCAAAAATGACGCCGTTGAGTGGGTTTTGGCCTGCTGTCTTTGAGGGTTTTGGAGCAGCGCCCGTGGTAAACCTATAAGTTGGTTTCGGCTGATACACAGCGAGTTGCGTTGTATCGGGTTGCCCCATAGTCTGCTGAAATACACCTAAATCATCCAATATCCAAAATGCACGGCCAGAGGTGGCCACCACAAGGTCATTGTCTGCAATGGTCAGGTCCGTAATAGGGCAGGTGGGCAGGTTCGATTGGAATCGCTGCCAGTTTTCACCATCATCAAAACTAATGTACAGGCCATGTTCCGTACCTGCATAAAGCAGTCCTGGCTGTTTCGGATCTTCCCGAACTACCCGCACAAAGTTGCCAGCAGGCAGGCCATTCACCGCCTTCCGCCAGCTTTTTCCAAAATCATGGGTGATAAATACCATAGGCGAAAGATCATCAAATTTATACCTCGTAACCGCAAGGAAAGCAGTCGCCGGATCGTGCGGTGATACCTCAATGGCGTTGATCAAACTCTCCTCTAATTTAGACGGGGTGACATTATTCCATGTTTTACCTTCATCTTGCGTCACATGCACCAGCCCGTCGTCTGTTCCCACCCATATTGCCCCAGCCTTGTGCGGAGAGCAGGCGAGGTAGCTGATGGTATTATAGACTTCGCCCCCCGCTGCTTCATTGGTGTAAGGCTCGCCTCCGGCACCATGTTTTGTGGTATCATTTCGTGTAAGGTCAGGACTGATTTCTGTCCAGCTATGGCCACCATCATCCGTGCGAAGGACTTTTTGAGCTCCGTGGTACATGATGCTTGGGTCTTGCAGTTGAGCCACCAATGGGTTGTTCCAATTAAAACGGTAACGCATGTCTTTAGGTAGTGTACCAAGGTTGAGCTGCGGGTAAGCCATGATGTCTTTGACACCTTTTGTGGCATGGTCGTAAACGTCCGTAAATCCCTGAATGCTATTGCCATATACGAACCTGGGGTCATCGGGGTCAAAGGCGAGGAAGGCGCTTTCACCACCAGCTACTGGATACCAATCATCTTCATTTAAATAGCCCCCCATGGTGCGACTGGCGATACAAACTGTCGAATTATCCTGCTGACCTGCATAAATATGATAAGGGAATCGGCGATCGGCAATGACCCTGTAAAATTGAGCGGTCGGTTGGTTCCGTTGGCTCGACCAGACTTTGCCACCATTGAAAGTAATGCAACCACCGCCGTCATTGGCGAGGATCATATTTTGTGGGTTATCAGGATTGATCCATAAATCGTGCTGGTCCCCGTGAGGGTTCGACACTGGCCTGAAAGTGCGGCCTCCGTCAGTGGATTTCAGCACAGGCGCATTGAGTACATAAACGATATCGGGATTCACAGGATCAGCGAATATTTCGATATAGTACCATGCACGGGCCACTGTAACACGTTGACTGTTAACTTGTTCCCAGGTTTTTCCGCCATTGTCAGAGCGGAATACCCCACCCTTTTCAGCTTCGATGTTGGCATAAACCCGTTGCGGGTTTGCAGGGGAAACATCCACCGACACCTTGCCCATTTTTTCGGGCAAACCTTCCTTTAGTTGCTCCCAAGTGTCGCCGCTGTCTGTGCTTTTCCAGATGCCACTGCCTTCTCCACCGCTGCGAATTTTCCAGGGGGAACGCTGATTATCCCACATCCCAGCATACAGAATACGAGGGTTGGTCAAGTCCATGCTCAGATCAGCAGCCCCAGTATTTCCGTTAATGTATAAAATCTTTTCCCAGGATGATCCGCCATCGCTACTTCGATAAACGCCCCGGTGCTCATTTGTCCCGTAGGGCGCGCCCTGCACGGCCACATACACGAGATCAGGGTCTTGCGGATGCACCCTAATTGCAGCGATGTGCCTTGAATCGGGCAGACCAATATGTTTCCAGGTCTGCCCACTATCGGTGCTCTTGTAAACACCATCGCCGTGGGACGTCATTACCCCCCGCACCGCATGTTCGCCCATGCCAACATAAATGACATTCTTATCGCTGGGCGCAATAGTGATAGCACCAACTGAACCACTTTTAAAATAGCCATCTGAAACATTATTCCAGGTATATCCGGCATCTTTTGTTTTCCAAACTCCGCCACCTGTGCTGCCAAAATAATAGGTCATCGGATCACCGAGAACTCCGGTTGCTGCATTTGACCGACCACCACGAAAAGGGCCAATGTTGCGAAATTTGAGGGAATCGAAATGATGTAACTGGTTGGATGGTTGAATGGTTGGAGGTTTGTTGGTTTTTCCTTTTTGGGAAAATGCGCAGATAAAGCAGCATATAAATAAACAGGCCAGAATGTGTTTCATGATTTTCGTTTTGATGAGCGGGGTAAGGTAGGGAAAATCGGGAAGGGGCGAAAATTATAACCGAATCGAACGAATAAACCCTCCTGTAATTTTCCAACTCTGTCCAATGAGAGCATTGAAAAACGATTCAGATTAGGGCTTTTCTTTATTATTGGCTAAATTTGTAAAAATTATTTTTCCTTATGCAACTTGTCCTTGAGATCAAAAACAGAAATGAACTACAATTGCTGATACAGTATTTGAAATTTTTACCGTCAGCTAAAATAGTAGGAAAAAGTGATGACAAAGTGCTATCTACCCACACACAAAACAAACCTTCCTTTTTTGACAAATACAATGGCTGTATAGAAAACAATTTGTCTTTAACCGAAATTGATGCCCGCCTTCACCAACTCCGCCAAGAATGGGAACGAGATACTTGGTAGATACCAATATAGCCATCTATTTGCTCAGTGGCAGATTACCCTCAAATGCCGCAGCCTTCTTAAAACCCATTCTCGATTTGGAGTGCAGCCTTTCTATCGTTGCCAAGATCGAACTATTGGGCTGGCAGTTTCCCACATCCAAAGATGAACTTAAAGCAGTGGACTTTATCGCTAACTCAACCATTATTCCACTAACTGACGTAATCGCAGAAAAAGCTATTGAAATAAGGAAGTCAAAGAAGATTAAACTTGGAGATGCCATAATTGCCGCTACTGCCCTTATCCATCAACTGACACTTTTGACACGTAACGAAACCGACTTCAACAATCTGCCTGGCCTCAAAGTGACCAATCCTTTTAATACATAGGGATCGATGGCGAAATAAGTAATAAAATTTTCACTAGTGTTGCGTTAAGAAAAATAAAGTCAGAACGGTCAGTGGCAATACGCACCAATTTCAATTATACCTCAAACAGTTGGAAGCCCCGATACCTGTTTCCCGCAATTATGTCCCTAAGGTCACTTCCAAGCTGGCCATTCCTCCCAAATAGTCCATTTTCCTCCCAAAATTAAATAATCCGGGCTTCCCTTTTTCCGCAAGTGAATAGTTTTCCAACCGAATTTATTTTGTGAATCACCCGTGATTTTTGGTTGGAACCTTTTTCCCCTCCAACACAAGTGGGGCTGTTTCGAAATTGAGTAGTGTGCGATTAAAGTATGATATGCCATTTTTTCCTTCAATTTGAGCTATATTCTAAAAGTTGAATTTTATGAGTGTTGATTACCAAATTCAAATACATAAGAAAAAATTGAAATTGAAATCTTTACGCTTTCCATACTTTAACCGCACACTACCAAAAAATCATCCCGTTCGAATTTCGAAAATCAATCAGATCTAACACTTTGAGCTTAGCAATTCCCTCTCAACTATTCCACTAAAATTACGAAAACCATTACCCTGCCTAATTGCTTCTTGCATTTACACTTTTTCCCTACCTTCATCCCACCTTATCTATTTCATAAAAAACAAAACAATGAGATTCCGCATCACCACTATCTTGTTTTTCATCCTCAGCCTAAGCATTCAGGCACAAAAAGAAAAACCTGCAAATCCATTCTCTGATGAAAACTTCAGCGGCCTCGAATTTCGCAGCATTGGACCAGCCTTTGCCTCTGGCCGCATTGCCGACATCGCCATCCATCCAGAGGACGACAACGTATGGTACGTCGCTGTTGGATCAGGTGGCGTTTGGAAGACAGTGAATGCAGGGGTAACATGGACGCCCATTTTTGACGACCAAAGCTGCTACTCCATTGGCTGCATTACCATTGACCCCAACAATTCACATATCATTTGGGTAGGGACGGGTGAGAATGTTGGTGGCCGCCATGTCGGTTACGGGGATGGTATTTATAGAAGTGAGGATGATGGTAAAAAATGGACAAACATGGGCTTAAAAGAAAGCCAGCATATTTCAAAAATTATTGTCCACCCCGAAAATTCAGATGTAGTCTGGGTAGCCGCACAAGGACCCCTCTGGAACAAAGGAGGCGAGCGAGGTTTGTATAAATCCAGTGACGGTGGAAAGACTTGGAACAAAACCCTTGGCAACGATGAATGGACAGGTGTGACCGACATCGCAATCGACCCTCGAAACCCCGACCAAATATATGCTGCAACTTGGGATCGACATAGAAATGTAGCGGCCTACATGGGCGGTGGCCCAGGTTCTGGCCTCCACCGCAGCAACGATGGCGGAGAGACTTGGGAGCAATTGAAAACAGGGTTGCCAAAATCGAATATGGGGAAAATCGGCCTCGCCATTTCCCCACAAAAACCAGATGTGTTGTATGCTGCTATCGAACTCGACCGACGCACAGGTGGCATTTACAAGTCAACCAATAGAGGCTCTTCCTGGAAAAAGCAGAGTGATGCCGTTTCCGGCGCAACTGGGCCACATTATTATCAGGAACTCTATGCCTCGCCACATGCCTTCGATCGTCTATATTTGGTAAATGTCCGCATATTGGTTTCGGATGATGGAGGCAAGACTACCCGCCAGTTAAAAGAACAACACAAGCATTCCGACAACCATTCGATTGCTTTCCGCATGGATGACCCAGATTACCTGCTCATTGGAACGGACGGCGGCATTTACGAAAGTTTTGACCTTGCGGAAAACTGGCGTTTTATGAACAACCTGCCGCTCACGCAATACTATAAAGTGGCCGTGGACGATGCCGTGCCGTTTTACAACATCTACGGCGGCACGCAGGATGTGAACACCCATGGTGGCCCGTCCCGCACCGACAACGTGCATGGCATCCGCAACGGCGATTGGCATATCACCCTCTTCGGCGATGGCCACCAGCCTGCCACCGAACCGGGCAATCCCGACATTATTTACTCCGAATGGCAGCAGGGCAACCTCTGCCGCATCGACCAGACGACGGGCGAGGTGGTTTATATTAAACCGCAACCTGGTAAAGGCGAACCAAACGAGCGTTATAATTGGGATGCGCCCATCCTCATCAGTCCGCACGCTCCTACCCGATTGTACTATGCTTCGCAACGGGTCTGGCGTTCTGAAAACCGGGGCGATTCGTGGACGGCCATTTCCAGTGACCTAACCAAAAACCAAAATCGCATTGAACTCCCCATCATGGGGAAACAACAAAGCTGGGACAACCCTTGGGATGTGCTCGCCATGTCGAATTACAATACCATCACTTCGCTCGCCGAATCTCCGGTACAGGCCGGAATCATCTATGCTGGCACCGATGATGGCCTCATCCAAGTAACAGAAGATGGCGGGCAGAACTGGCGAAAAATAGAAGTGGGCAGCCTGCCTGGTGTACCAGCCAGTGCCTTCGTTAACGACATCAAGGCCGATCTTTTTGATGCAAATACCGTTTACCTTGTCCTCGACAACCACAAGTTTGGTGACCTCGATCCTTATCTTTTGAAAAGCACGGACCGAGGTCAGAGTTGGAGCTCGATCCGTTCTAATCTGCCCGACCGCACCCTTGTTTGGCGGCTGGTACAGGATCATGAGAAACCCGAACTGTTGTTCTGTGCTACCGATTTCGGCATCTATTTCAGTCACAATGGAGGTGGCCAATGGACGAAATTGACCGGCGGGATGCCGACCATTTCATTCCGCGACCTTGCCATCCAGCGCCGGGAAAATGACCTGGTAGGTGCTTCCTTTGGCCGCAGCTTTTATGTATTCGACGATTACAGTGTGCTGCGGGAGGTCTCCAACGCCCAGATGCAGCAGGAGGCTTCCTTATTCAGCACTCGCAAAGCGTGGTGGTATTTCCCCCGTCCCGGTGTTGGATTTCGTGGCAAAGGCAATCAAGGTGCTGGCTATTTCACCGCCCCAAATCCATCTTTTGGTGCGGCCTTCACCTACCACCTGAAAGACGGCCTGTCCACCCTCAAGGATCAGCGCAAGAAAAAAGAAAAAGAGATTACTGGGGATGTTTCCTTCCCAGGCTGGGATATTGTGGAATCTGAGCGCCGCCAGCAAAAACCAAAAATCTGGCTAACAGTAAAAGACAGTGATCGCAACGTCGTCCGCCGCATAGAAGGCAAGACTGGCAAGGGTTTCCATCGAACCGCCTGGGATTTGCGCTACCCCAGCCCCCAGGTAATTACGTTGGATGAGGAATCTTCTGGTCAGGGTGGTTTTGGCAACAATGGTGGCTTTATGGCCCCTCCCGGCAACTACTCCGTCTCCTTAAGCAAAGAGGTGGATGGTGCGGTGACGGAATTGTCCAAACCCCAATCATTCGAGGTGGTACCGCTCCGCAAAGGTGCTTTGCCTGGTGCAACTCCCGATGCTGTCGCCGCTTTCTGGCGTCAGATCGAAAACCTGCAAGGCGACCTATCGGCCACTTCTCTTTCGCTTCGCAATGCACTCAAAAGGGTGAAGGCACTGCGGACTGCACTTTCCCGTGCCACCGCTGCCCCTGGCGATCTAGAGGAGCAATTACATGATCTACGTTCGCAATTTTTGTCTTTGGATGAGCGCTTAAATGGCAGTCGTTCTAAATCCCAGGTGGGGGAAAAGAACCTTCCGACGATTTCAGAAAGGTTGGGACATGTGATGACTGGGAATATGCGATCTACTTACGGGCCTACTGACGGACATCAGCAAAGTATGAAAATTGCAAAGGAGAAATTAGCCGAAGTGGAG
>JAJCYI010000075.1 GCA_029263015.1 Saprospiraceae bacterium
ACGAATGGTTCAAGCAACATCTGCTGAAAGGTACCGATGACTTTTTTAACCGGTTAGATGAAATTTTGCTCCAGGTCGGAACAAAATTTAGCATAGATTTCAAAAATCAACTTTACCCGTTTAATTAAACTCTATTACTTAAATAGCTGATTTTCAATAGATTTTGAATAATTTTCATAATAACTAAAACTTTTTTGGTTAGAAATATTGGTATAGAAATCCCCTCTCAATAACCTGTTTGCACGGGGCAATGAGTAGCAGCTTTCAAACCGATTTATTTGGTGAAGAAATTTTTAGGCTTGGGTAGGTTATATATTAGGCGTATTTCAAATTGTTGGCAATCGTTGCCTCTTGGTGTTCGGCGCCTTCAGTTTCAATTATTTAAGGCACCACTGTCCAACCAGCATTTAATTTGTCCGAGTTGTTGACTGGTCATGCTACCACCTTCGGGCATGGTCTGGTTGTTCAGTACTTCGCCTTTGAAAGTTCCATTATTCACGTAAGGTTTTAGTTTGTTATAAGTCATCATATCACCATTTGAAGCGCCAGCTCCGTGGCAACTTGAGCCGCCACAACTTTGGCGAATCATTGGTTCGATGGTGCCTAAATAGGAAACGGCGGCGCAGTCAACATTGGCTGCGATAGCAATTGGGTCTTTTGTACATGATGACAAAACGGCTGCGACAGCGAGGATGGAAAAAAAGATTTTGCATTTCATAAGAATTGATATTTTATGTGAAAGGTTGTTTTTGCTCGTCGCTTGACGATGTTCTGTTTACTGGACAAGTGGGGAATGGGATTCCCCTAAAAGGAAGTTCGATTTTTAAAATTTTACCCCGTAATATATTCCGGGCAAGGCAGATAGCAAGTTCACGGGAACTAGTTTTACAGAACCAGAATCCCCAATACTTGGGCGGTAAAAGGCAGGGTTCTCGCGGTTGTAAGCATTGTAAATACTCAATTTGAAAGTGTGTTCACTTTTCTTTTTTACCAAGTAGTAGGTCAGCGCAGCATCCAAACGATGATATGGTTCGGATCGGATAACTTGCCGGAGAGAATAGGAAGGGATCGATGGATCGAAATTCTCGTCAGGGGCCAGCAGCTGTGGCATAGGGCTTCCATACAACCAGTTTAAACTGACCTGCCAGTGGTCCAATTTTTGATAAATGAAAATTTTAAGATCATGGCGACGGTCAAACCGAGAAATAAATCGTCTTGTGCCGAGGTTGTCTGAAAATTCCCTTTCAGCCTTTGACAAGGTATAACTAAACCAGCCGCCTGTCTTGCCGGTGGTTTTTCGTAGAAACAATTCTGCCCCATAAGCCTGGCCAGTTCCAACCAAAAATTCATCTTCTTCTGGCAAATAGGAAATGTCTGGAATGGCTGCCTGGAGGTTTTTCATGTCTTTAAAATACCCTTCCAAACTAAAGGTGATTCCGTTAGTGATTGCTGTTTCGATACCCAGCGTTGTTTGCCAGGACTGCTGTGGTTCTTGGGATTCGTTGGCAGGAATCCAGACGTCTTGAGGTAGGTTGATTTCGTTCAGCAACACTCGGTGTAAGTATTGCACATTTCGGGTCAATGAGGCGTTGATGGAAGCTCGTTCGGTCAGGTGAAAACGGCCAATCAAGCGGGGTTCAACATTGAAATAGTTTTCGTCACTGAAAAATGCGGACAACCGCAACCCGACGTTGAAATACCATTTTTTACCTATTCTGAATTCATCTTCTAAATATGCCGTCAGCTCATTGGTATGTACGATGAAACTGAATTCATTATTTTCAAAATCACTGAAATCGAGGGAATCAATTTCATCAAATTCCAGAAGTGAACCTTCGTTATAGGACCCAGATTCGGGCACAAAACGATGGTGGGCATATGTGCCTCCAAAACGGAAATAATGTTTCGTATTGGGGGAAAAGTCAAAATCGATCCTCAAAGCTTGGTCCTCAATGTTGCTTCTTGCTTCTTCATAAAAAAACGATTCCCGGTCTTCCTCTTCTTCTTCTGCCTCAGGCGAAGAGGTGAAGAGTTGGATGCTATTAAACTGGTATTTGCTATAAGTCAAGGTTGTATTTGAAAACAATTTGGGACTAAAAACATGATTCCATCTCAGTGAGGAAATGGTGTTGCCCCAGTCCAATTCTACCTCATAACTTTCCTCAATATCAATGGATTCGTCTTCAAACGATTCTTCAAAATTCCCAATAAAAAAATCGTTCCCTTGGTAATAGCTCAAGTAAACCCGATCCTTTTCCGAAAACCGATAACTCATTTTGGCATTTAAATCAAAAAAATCGTAATCAGTATTTGCATTGTCCAATCCAAAAAAGGCCTTTTTGCTAAGTTCGTCCAATAAGAAATCGGAATGCGTTGCACGCCCAGTAATTAGAAAACTGGCTTTGCCTTTGGCGAATGGGCCTTCCAAAAATCCTTTTCCACTGATGAGGTCAAATGCTGCACCGCCGGACCAATTTTTATTGTTGCCTTCCCGCACCCTGACATCAAAAACGGAGGACACCCGCCCCCCGTACCGCGCTGGGAAACTGCCCCGCAACAGCTTTGCACTTTTTACTGCTGAAGTATTGAACACGGAAAAAATGCTGAACAGGTGGTCGGGGTTGTACACAGGAACGCCATCCAACAAAACCAAATTCTGGTCAGCATTGCCGCCTCTGATATGCAACCCGCCGAACCCATCTGCACCTGTCTGTACGCCTGGTAGAAGTTGGGCCACCCGCATCAGGTCGCTCTCCCCGCCAAGGGCAGGGGCGGCATGATATTCTTTGGCCAAAAAACGAGTACCGTCAGTAGGAGAGGGGAGCAACTGCTGACCATTTTGGGATGGTGTAACAATGATTTCGGACAAGGTTACCGAGGGTTTCAATTGATAAACAATGAACTGGTTTTTTGAAAGACTGATGGCCTGCTTTTCTTCTTGATAACCCAAATAACTAATGGTCACTTCATCCATGTTTTCCGGCAGGGTGAGACTGTAAAAACCGTATTCGTTGGTGACAGTGCCAAGGCTCAATTCTGGGCAGTAAACCGCGGCGGCAATCAGCCGTTCGCCAGAAGTGGCATCTTCCACATAGCCACTGAGGGTGAATTGTTTAGGTGTTATTTTAGTAGAACGGAACAGGACGATCTGCCCATCTATTTCCTTGTATTCTACGCCAGTATTTTCCAGTAAAATGTTCAGGATCTCTTCGATAGACCTATCTCCTCCATCTAAACTGATTTTTCTTTTCTTATCGAAAAAGCGTTCGCTAAAGGCCAGTTCAATATCCGTTTTATCCGATAGTTTTTTCAGTGCTTCTGGTATAGTTTCATCCTTTACCATGAAACTTGTTTTTTGTTGGGAAACGGATTGCCCAGAAATTGTGGCGTGGATCAAAAAAGACAAGGCAATACACAGGAAGCGACAAGCCATCCAAATTGAAAAGGATGGCTTGAACAAGGTGTGAATATTTTTAAAAGCGGAGTTTTTCAAATGATCGTTTTAATGGGTAATAATACAACGGGTCAAAGGTGTCACCTTTTAGCTTCCTAACACGACCCACCTTTCAACAAATAGTTGGCCTCTCCAGCTTTTTCAACCTCAGCGCCTAGTAATGTAGCCAGCGTTTCCAATACTGACTCAATTGTTTTTTTGGCAAAAGTGGCAGTCACTGGGCATGATTGCAGGCCCTCGTCACTCAAGCTGATTTTCACTGAATAGAAATCTTGGATTGTTTTGATAGTTTGCACGAGCGGCGTGTTGTCAAACATTAATTGCCCTGTGTGCCAGGCCAGTTTGTTGGATACGGGGGAGGTGTTTTTTCTAAGTTCCCCAGTTTTTTTGTTAAAAATGCCCTGCTCGTTTGCCGTCATCGTGATGGCTTGCTTGCTTCCTATAGGGGAAAGTTTGACTTGCCCAGTGGCCACGTTTACCTCGATGATTTCTGTTCTTTCTTTCACGCTGAATGAAGTGCCAAGCACCGTCACTTCGCCAGACGGGGTTTCAACAATAAATGGCTTGGAGGCATCTTTTGCTACTTCAAAAAAAGCTTCCCCATCTAATTTCACCCGTCGTTCTTTGCTGATGGAATTGGTAAAATAGCTTAATTCAGTATTTGCGTTCAACCAGATTTTGCTGCCGTCTTGCAGTTGGATTGCTTTTTCGGATGGTTCGTTTCCAGCAGTGGCCACTTGGTATTTGGCTGCTGGTTGCAAGTAGTTTTGTAAAATGTAGTTGCCAGCAACGACCAGAACAATTGCTGCCGCTACCCGCAATATCCAACGCCGGTGGAGTAGGGGACGGACTTTTGCTTGGTGATTGCCTTGTTCGGCAATGCGTTCTTCTATTTTTAAAAAATCAACATCTAGGTCGAGGTCAACTTCTTGTGAAAAACCCTCGCTGAGTTCCCAGGCTTTGCGGACGGACTTGGCGACTTTTTCATTTTGGGCAGAAGCGGCCAGCCAGTGGGCCAACGCAGATTTTTCTTTCAGTGTCAAATCACCAGAAAGTTGTTTTTGTAAAAGCAATATGTAATGATCTTCTTTCATAGAATAGGATTTAAATATGTCAGACTACTTAGTTCAATTTCGAGACAATCGAAAGCCCCGTTTCCCCTAATCGAACACAATATTTTATTGACATTTTTACAAATAAAAAAGAAGCCAAAACAGCATCCCTTCAGCGATATACGGTGCAAGTGATTGTCGGAGCAGGAGCAATGCCCGGGTCATTTGGTTCTCCACCGTTTTTGTAGAAATATCAAGTTGGGCAGCTATTTCTTTGTGGCTAAGTTTTTCGAGGCGGCAAAGCGTGAACACCAGCCGGCAACGTTCTGGCAGGTTGGCAATGGCTACGTGGATTATTTTTTCAAGGTCGGCGGCATGGAGGTTTTCGTCTTGTGAGGGAGTGTTCGAGGCTGGTTCTGGCATCGTCGCCGGATCGTTGAAGTCAATGCGGCGGGCTTTGATGTAGTTCAGCGTTTTGTTGACGACAGCCCGCCGGAGGTAGGGCTTCAAAGAAGCGATCAAAAGGGTTTCCCTTTTTTTCCAAAGTTCCACAAAAACATCCTGTGCCAAATCTCGTGCTGCATCACTGTCACCAAGTACATTGAAAGCTGTGACAACCAGGTATTTATAGTATTGATCGTAAATAAAACGGAAAGCAGTTTTGTCGCCGGATTTTAACTTCTTGAGCCAGTCTTGTTCGAGGTTGCTGGTTGTCATTAAAAAGGTTTGCTTTTTCAGAAATAACGATGAAAGTCCAGGTAAAGGTACATGGAAACAAATGGTGATGGAATTGAAAGATTCGGAACGGAACTATTGCAATTCCCTTTTGAAAAACCGATAGATTTTCCCTTTTTCCGAATTGTTGTGGTTGCTGATGAAAAGTGTGCCTTCCTCATCGAAACACATGCCATTGGGTTGTGAAAACATGAAAGAGTCAAGGATTTCCATATGGCGTATTTCGCTGTCCCTATTCAGCACGATCAGTAATTTGCCAGCGGCGGAAAGAAGGTAGATGTCTCCAGAATGCGGGTGTACCGCAATGCAAGTCGGAGAGTAAGCTTCGGCAGGGTAGTTTTCCGTAACAATGCCAACTAGTCGATTGGATAGTTTTTGTTCCTCTAAATAATCAGCGATTGCATCGCCAGTTATTAAATACATCGGTTCTCGGAACAGTTCTTTTTTTTCCAATTGGAAGATATAAACTGCACGGCTATCTTTCAAATAATCAGCATTTCCAGCCTTGCCTTTGCAGGCCAGTAATAGTTCGTTGTTGACAGGGTCGTATGTGAGTCCTTCTACCTGGTTTTTTGCAGACAAGTTGGTGTTATAGGTCTTGATTGTTGGTTTTTCAGCATCCAGATCAGAAGCACGGATTAGTGTACCGTTCTTTTTAGCAAGATAAATGCCATTGCCAACAGCTTCAACAGATTCGAAATCACCCCGTTTTTTAAGGTTAACCTTTTTGAGGATTGCTCCGGTTTCTTTGTCCAGGTGAAAAACAAACCCATCTTTCCCGTTCACTGCAACAAGGTTCTGCTTATCAGATGACAAGCTAAGACCCCCAATTTTATTGAGTTCATCAGCTAAGACCAAAATGTCATCTTCCCGCAACAGGTTGTATGGGAAATCATAAGAATGCTGTGTCTGTGTTGGTTTTTCTTCAGTATTGGTTTCTGGAACTGCCCTACTTCGAATCATTTGTTCTCTTTTTTCAAGGGTTTGAATGGCCAAATCTTGTTGTACATAAGTCTGGGGGGTGTCCTCTTCGTCAATGGAGTCTTGTTCCTCGGATGTGGGCGATACACAAGAAAAGAGGAAAAGCAAGTAAAATACTGGAATCACGGTGGCTTTCATAGTTATTTTATTCATTAGGAGATTATTGCAAATAACGGAAAGCCCGCCCATTTGGCCAACTTCCAATCTTTAGACTTGAATGATAAAATTAATATTTATTTGTCTGAAAAGTAAGCTGTTGGCAAGAATATTGCAAAAAGGTATGGTGTAAGTTCTGAAAGAGACTTTGGAGCGTTTTTTGGATATTCTCCTTTATACTCTTCATCTATTTCCTTATTTAAATACCCAATCCCATGGTAGTAGATATTATCTTTGTTCTGGTTATTGTTTACGGATTTTATTTGGGCTTTTCCAAAAAAATAATCCGAACCATTACCCTTTCCTTACTTGTTGTTTTTGCACTGTTGTTGTCTCTCAACCTAGTGCCTTTCACCACGGACCTTTTACGGTCTTTCGTAAAAACTGATAGCAGTATACTGTTTTTCATAAGCCTGCTAGCCAGCTTCATTGTTGCAGTTTTTGTTATCCGCCTTCTCATGGTCTGGCTTGAAGGCGTTTTCAAGAAAGAAAATGTTAGCATAGCGACACACCTGAGCAGTGGCCTCATCATGGGAAGCATCCTTTTGGTGATCTACGGAACAGGTTTGATCTTCTGTGAAAAAGCGGAAGCTATTGGGCCAGATGTAAAAAAAGCTTCAGTCACATATGACTTCACCCGTGGTTTTCCTGAGAAAGCTAAAGCAAGTGTGGTTTCTGTGCAGCCAGTTCTAGTTGAATTTTGGGCTTATGTTTCCGGCAGTGTACAAAAGAACTACAAGGAAAGCGAGCAAAAAAGCAAAAAATAAAAACGAATTGATGATGTTTTGAAGAGTTAGTGGCTACGCCAGTGAGCAAAAAACAAAGCCCTGTAGGTGATCCTATCAGCAGGGCTTTGTTTTATGGTATTATTTCATTACTCACCTGCTGCTCAATCCTTTGGCCTTCCGTTTTAAAATCTATATCTATTTCAGCTTTTAGGGATTTCAACATGACAGGATTGCTGATTGGCACTTTGATTTCCAAGCGGACAAAGTGGTCATCGAAATAATAACTTTTGTGGTAAGAGAAGTTGAGTCCAATTATGAAAGAGCATTCGTAAAAGTCTTCTCCAAAAATGGATGAGATGATCTTTAGGTCACCGTTTTGTTTTACTTGTTGTTGGATAGAAGTTAGGAAGGCTTTTTCTGTGCTTTCTGTAGTTGGCTGGCGATATCCAGCGATGATGACTTCTGCAAAACCATCATCAGACCTTAGCACAATGCCGTTGTTTTGAGTGAGGGTCGCTTTGAAAGGGAGTAGGCTCGATGGATAATTTGCGCAGAAATTGAATTTTTCATTGCAATAATGATGGGGCTGCAACTCAGCCTCATTTTGCGAAAATGAAGTAAAGCCAGCACACAAAAATATCAGGCAGGCTAGTGAAATGTTCATGAGGGTTGTCATAATGTTTAATAGGCAAATCTTACTGAAGGGTTGTTCATGGGAGAAAAACCGCTACAGAAGTGGTTGTAAGTGTTTCTGTTAAACTATGTGTAGATGTTTAGTGGAATTTACTTTGCCTAAATATCAGTTTTGCAAAAACTGGTAAAGTTTTGCTTTGCCTCCTTTACCTTCCGTACTAATGTAGAGCGTACCGTTTTTATCAAAACATATTCCCTCCGGCTGTTTGAAAATTGCAGATTCCAATTTTTCCATGTGTAGGATCTTGCCGTCAGGGTTGAGGATTATAAAAAGCTTTCCTACTGAAGAGATGATGCAAATATCGGAAGTTTCTGGGTGAATTGCAATGCCCGAAGGTGCGAAGGCACTTGACCCTTGTTCGGGAACAAATAAATTGACCAGCTTTTGTGAGATGTTATCTGTTGCGAAGTACTTGCCAATGGTTTCTCTGTTTATTACGTACACGGGGTCGTCTATGAGCTTGTTTTCATTAAGGTCAAAAGCATAAATGGTGCGGCTTCCTTTTAATTCTTTTCCATCCCCCGGTTTTCCTTTGCATGCCAATAGCAACCTGTTTTTATTTGAATCAAAAGCCAGTCCTTCGACATCGTATTTTGAATTTAGTTTGGTATCGAACGATTTGGTGTTAGGGTCTTCTTTGGCCAATTTGGATACCTTGTGAATCGTGCCGTTATTTTCAACTACATATATTTTGTTGCCAACAGCTTCAATGCCTTCATAGTCGCGGCCTTTTCCAAACTTGACCGTTCGAATGATCTCGCCGTTATTTTTGTCCAGATAAAATATTTTACCCAGTTCATCATTCACGGCGATAAGTGATTGGCCATCAGGAGAAAGGCTCAGGCCAGATATTTCGACCAGTTTATTTGACAGCCGGGACGTGTGGTCGGGCTTGGAGAGGTTGTACGGAGATCGATAAACTGGGGTAGGGGGCGGCTGAGTGGATATGGATAGCGTGCCTGGCTGTTCAACCGATAGGGGTATTGTATTCTCTGCTGTTTCACTTTTGTTTGGGGTTGGCTCGCAAGAAAAAACCAATATGGCAGCAAGGAAGAGAAAAGGATAAAGCTTCATTAACGTAAGTTTTGAGTAAAAGAATTTTGAGTGTAAAACGTGGCAATCAACTTTCCAATTTCAAAATTTGGTCACCGTTCCTAAGTTGCGAAGGAATTCTAAATAAAGTATACTTGTACACTTTATTTAAATTTCATTCTTTATTTATCCTCATTCCCCTTCGCCAAATCTCACAGCCCTTCCAACATCTTTACTGGTTCTGAACTAAGAAGCACCTGCATGTGCGTTGTGGCTATTTTGAGCAATTTATTGGCCCTTTCTTTTTTGTTCATCCCATCTTCTATCAGCACAGCATTGATGGCCTGCAAATTGTTCAGAATTACCAATTCAAGCTTGTTGGCATGATCTCGGATGTTGCCTTTTTTGTCAGGGTTGGTGCGCTGCCATTCCTTGGCCGTTATTCCCCAAACAATCATGTTCAGCAGGTCGGCCTCATTGGCATGGTAGAATGATTCCGCTTTGGTATTGTACTGCATGAGCGGCACCAGGTTTTCGCGGATAGCGGCTGTTTGAATATGGAAATTGGCTTTTGTCAACAAGCGCTGGATGTTCCATGATTGGCCCAGGCGGGCTGCCTCTTCTTCCTTCAGGCGCTTAAATTCTTTGATTAGGTATATTTGGAACTTGGGACTGAGCCAATAACAAAAATTTATGGCAACATCCCAATGGCCATAAGTGCCTCCATATCTGCCAGATTTTGAAGTGATCCCAGAAGCATTGGTCAACTCAATCCAACGTTTTGGCGTAATAGAAAAAGGTTTCTCAAAGAATTCATCTCTAAACGTGCGGAATCCCGCACGGTTGAAATCCTTGTTGTGGGTAATCTCCCATTCACCCAAATAAGTAACAGTATTTTGAGTGCTCAACCAGTTGCGAAGGACAAAACGAGGTTCATCACTTGAACTTTTCGCAATGTCAGTCAACGAGATATAATCATTGTCGTTATGCCGCTCAATGTCGATTTCCAAACCTTGGACTTCTATCTTTTTCTTTGCCATTTCTTTAAGCTATTACAATTATAATTTGGTAAGCAAATGTGCCCTGATCCTATTAGAGTCAAAAACGCTCAAAATTAAAGAAAAAAACAAAGCGGCCTTGTTATCATTCCCCGATTAGAAAATCGTAAGCAGCTTGGTGTATGCGCGGCCGGATGTCCATCGAATACAATTTCCGGTTCTCCCGGGTTGGGTAAACCCGGTTGCTGAGGAAGATGACCAAAAGCTCCTGCTCAGGGTCGGCCCAAACGAATGTGCCGGTGAATCCTGAATGTCCAAAACTGGCAGGGCTGGCAGCTTTGGCTACATAGCTTTGTCCTACTTCATATTCGATCGGGGGTTTGTCAAAACCTAATCCCCGCCTGTTACCTTCCTCACAAAATTGGCATTTCGTGAATTCAGTAATAGCGGCTTTCGGGATAATTGTTTTCCCTGAAAATTGCCCGCCGTCGAGGTATAATTGGAAAAGTTTGGCGAGATCTTCCGCTGTACCAAACAGCCCGGCATTGCAGGAAACGCCGTTGAGCATGGCGGCGGCTTCGTCGTGGACCGTGCCGTGGATCTGCTGTTTTCGGAAAAAGGTGTCATTTTCGGTTGGGATGATGCGGGTTTTTGGGAATTTGGAAAGCGGGTTATAGCACAAGTTGTTTGCCCCGATGGGGCGATAGATATTTTGATAAAGGTAATCTTCAAAATCCTGCCCCGTTATCTCCCTGATTATTTCTGGCAAAAGCAAGAAAAAAAGCCCCGAATATTTGTATTCCTTCCGCTCCTCCAACGGCGACCGCTTGATGGCTTTGTATATTTTTTTTTGGTAATTTTTATGCAAGTAAAGATGGTCTGTGACCGGGGTAGGATATTTTTCGGAGACCTCGGACTTGAATGTGCGTGCCTTGAATTTTCCGTTTTTCTTCAAAGTTTTTTGCCAGTAAACAATATAAGGTTTGAGCCGTGCCTGGTGTGCCAGGATTTCCCGGACGGGTAGGTCGGCTTTATTGGAGTTTTTGAATTTTGAAAAATATTGTCCCAGCGGGGCATCCAGATCGAACTTGCCCTCCCCATATAATTTCATCAAAACAGGTAGGCCTGTTGTTACTTTTGAAATGGAAGCAAGGTCGTAGAGATCCTCTTTTTGTGTTGCTTGCATTGCTTCGTAAGTATGGAAGCCATAGGTTTTGTGCAATACAGTTTCCCCATGTATGGCTACCAAGACTTGGGCGCCAGGGTAGGCGTTAGAGTCCAGCCCTTCTTGCACAATGGCGTCAATGTTTTTGTTTAAGATTGAATAATCAAGGACGGTTTGGGCAATGCTGAAATGGATGGCAACAAAAAAGCAAATAGTCGTGAAGGGTGAAATAAAGTGATTTCGCATAATTTCTGATCATATAGCTATCTCAAAGGTCATTTGTCGCTTCCTATAATATTCTGCATTTTCTTTCACCACAATATCCAACGGCAGGTATTGGATTTTCTCTATTTTCTCTTTTAGGATCAAATGTTTGAACAGGTTCATGATTCCCTGAAACCCCTGTTCGGCGGGGTTTTGATTGATTAGGAAATTTATTTTATTTTCTTGTAAATATTTGAGGTTGGCATCAATTAGATCAAATCCAACAATCTTGATTTTTCTGTCCGTTATTTCATGCAAGCAATCAGCAACTTTATGGGTCCTGGAGGTGGTGACAAATATACCGTGTAATGAATGATGTTCACGTATCAGCTTTTTTAAAAAGGAGCAAAGTTGAATTCGGTCATTAAAGCCTTCGAAATCTTTCCGTATTATCTCAACTTGTTTATTGCCATTGCCGACAAAATAATCCCTAAACCCGCGTTCTTTTTCTAATAGGTGGTGCGCAGTTTTTGTATTGAAGTCAATATTCAGGATACAGCAAGTTTGCCCGCTGGTGAGTCCAAAATTCAACAAACGGGCACCAAGTACGCCGCTTTGATATGAGTCTTGGCCAATATAACAAAGGGGTGTTGCTTCTTTTATATTGGTGTTGATAATGACGGTTGGGATATTAAATTCTTTGCATTGATCCAATAGCCAATGGGCTTCTTGTGAAAATATGGGAGGGAAGAGAATTCCTCTTGGTTTCTTTTCCAGTGCTTGCCGTGCCGATGCAATGAAACTTTTAGGACTGAACAAATTAAAGTAAAACTGTTCAGAGAGAAGGCCATAATGTTGGACTGCTTTGAGTGCTTTTTGGATTCCAAAATTTGTTTGTTTCCAATAGGGATCTTTTTCGGGGTTGGGGAGCAAGGTGGCTACACGGATAGTCCTGTTGTAGGCCAAAGCACTGGCCAATCGATTTCTTTCATACCCCAATTCTTTGGCCACTTCCAATACTTTACTTTTTACATCGGGGGCTACATTTCCCCTGTCGTGCAAAACCCGGTCAACGGTTCCGGTTGACACACCCGCTTTGTCCGCTATATCTTTTATCCTGATCCTTTTTTTCATATTCCTAATGACCGTGGATTAATGCCTTTCGTGATTAAGTACACGGTGTAATAAGTTTCTTCCGATTTTAGGTTTCCTCCAAAGGTTTCAACCCTTTGTAATCGCATAAAAAACAAGGGGTTAAAACCCCTTGGAGGAATTAATAACACAACTTATTTATTGCGCAGCGTATTAAGTTAAGAGGTTGATACGATAAATAAGACGAGCAAATCTACAAATTATTCATGGCTGTGTGCATGCACATATAAATTATAATTTGCCGTGTGTGCGCACGTTTTATATTAATTCTGTGTGTTCGCACACAAAGTTTGAATATTATTTTATAGGTTTACACCGAAAATACTTCTTTCAAATTTTGAAAAATTTGGATTTGACTACTTTATATCGGGGCAGGCTTGACCAAAGCGCTGTTTTTCGAAATCAAAAATGAAAAGAACACTATGCCATCAATGGGGGTGTCATCAAATAATCTATTAAAGTATCAGCTGAAAAACCTGGAAAAGCTCCCCGTGAAAATATGGGGAGACTCTAACGATGCTTCCATCCATGTAGCCCAGTCCATTGCTTTGGCCATTCGCCAAAAACAACAAGAGGGGGAGCAGATTGTCTTGGGCCTGGCCACAGGTTCTTCTCCCATAGGAGTATATAAAGAGCTGGTCAGGATGCACAAAAAGGAAGGTCTGAGCTTCTCCAATGTCATTACCTTCAACCTAGATGAATACTATCCCATGGACCCAAAGGCTCAGCAGAGTTATGTGTGGTTTATGCACGAATACCTTTTTAACGACATTGACATTCCACCTGAAAACATCAACATCCCTGACGGCACGATCAGTATGGAGGAAGTGGAGGCGTATTGTGAACAATATGAAAAGAAGATAGACCTGGCTGGGGGGATTGACATACAGTTGCTCGGCATTGGCCGGACCGGACACATGGGTTTTAACGAGCCTGGCTCTTGGCAGGATTCCAAAACTAGATTGGTCAGGTTGGATGGAATTACCCGAAGGGATGCGATAAAGGATTTTATAAAAGTAGAAATGGTGCCTTACCGGGCCATCACGATGGGTATCGATAGTATTATGAAAGCCCGCACAGTATATATGTTGGTGTGGGGGCAACATAAAGCAGCTATTCTCCAAAAAGCCGTGGAAGGGCCTGTGTCCTCAGCAGTACCTTCTTCTTTTCTCCAGGAACATCCAAATGTAAAAGTGGTCGTTGATAAAGCAGCTGCCGGAGAACTGACGCGGATCAAAACGCCCTGGTTGGTGGGGATGTGCAATTGGCACGACGACTTGGTAGGCCAGGCGGTCATTTGGTTGTCCCAAAAAGTGAACAAGACTATCCTGAGGTTGACGGATAATGATTATAATGAAAATAATTTGAGTGACCTCATCATCGAGCATGCCTCTTCTTACGACCTAAACATAGAGGTTCACAACCGCCTGCAGGACAGCATAACAGGCTGGCCGGGCGGCAAGCCAAAAGTAGATGACAGCCGCCGACCTGAAAGAGCCACCCCAGCAAAAAAAAGGGTCATTATTTTCAGCCCCCATCCCGATGATGATGTCATTTCTATGGGAGGCACTTTTTTGCGTTTGGTCGATCAAGGGCATGAGGTACACGTAGCTTACCAGACGTCCGGCAACATCGCCGTACATGACCACGATGCCTTGCGGTTCATTGAGTTTATGGATGAATTTGGAGGCGAGAGGGGTCTGCTTAGTGAGGCTGGGGGAAAATTGTTTCGTCAAGCCGAAAAGTTTTTACTAAACAAAAAACCGACCCAGATGGATAGCCAAGAGGTCCGTCAGATCAAGGGTATGGTACGGAGAGGGGAAGCAAGGGCAGGGGCCAGGTTTTGTGGACTGGCCGACAAGAACATCCATTTTTTGGATATGCCTTTTTATGAAACCGGTTCTACCCGCAAAAACCCAATTGGCGAAAAAGATGTACAGGTCATCAAAGATTTGATGGCGGCCATCCAACCGCACCAAGTGTATGCAGCCGGCGACCTTGCAGATCCGCACGGCACCCACCGGGTCTGCCTGAATGCTATATTTGAAGCATTCCACCAATTGAAAGATGAAAAATGGATGGGTGACTGTTGGCTCTGGCTTTATCGCGGGGCCTGGCACGAATGGCCAATCCATGAGATTGAGATGGCTGTGCCACTTAGCCCAATGGAACTCTATAAAAAAAGGAAAGCCATTTTCATGCACCAATCGCAAAAAGATAGCCCGCCATTTCCTGGCGAAGACGAACGGGAATTCTGGCAACGGGCAGAAGAAAGGAACAAGGCGACGGCTGCTGCTTACCGCGGCCTGGGACTTTCGGAATACGAAGCAATTGAGGCTTTCAGGAGGTGGAAATTTTGATTTGTGAGCCAGGGTCAAGGCTGAGGAATAAGAAGAATAAGTAGTTTTCCGAATCTTATACCTGACTCCTCGCCCCCGAAATCTAGCTTGGTAACTAAGGGATGCTTTATGATGGGGAGGCGACAGTAGGTGCGTCGTCCAAATTTGATAGTAAGAAATTGTTGTTTTCTTGAACAATTTTCTGATATTGCGGCATTATTTAAAAGGAGTAGTAATATGAATTACTTCGTAAAGCCGCAAGCTACTGTCTTTTCGTTACACCTTCAGCAAACATTGAAATCAGTTGATAGCAAATTATTTAGAGAAGTTATTTAGAATGAGCGGTTAAGACGCTATAAGCACTGGATTCAAACCAAACCAAATTAACGCCCTACCTTCAATCTTGTATTTTCACCCTTAGTGAATAAGCCTTATTAGTTTATTCAGATACTTTTAATCTATAAATCACTTATTGCATGAAACAAAAAATTCACACTTTTTATCATATCAAAAGGTTGGGAGCGTCTTTAGCTTTTGTCTTTTTGGTCTCGGCTGGGCTATTCGCACAGCGTCAAATTACAGGTAATATCACCGATGGTGATACTGGCGACCCTTTGATCGGTGCTTCGGTGCTTCTTAAAGGTACTAGTTCAGGTACGATTACTGATATTGACGGAAACTTCGCAGTTACAGCAAATACTGGGGATGTTTTGGAAATTTCTTACACTGGATATGCTGCACAAGATGTAACAGTTGGTGCCGAAAACAATATTTTGATTGCTTTAGAACAAGGTGTTCTGATCAGCGAAGTAGTTGTTACAGGGTATTCTGTTGACTCTAGAAGGAGCACTCCAGGTTCAGTATCGACGGTAGATGCCCATTCTTTGAGAGTATCCCCTTCGGGTAACGTTGAACAACAATTGCAAGGCCGTGTGGCTGGCGTTACAGTCATCACCAATGGCCAGCCAGGGACAACCAGCCAGATCCGCGTAAGGGGTTTTGGTGCCCTGGGCGGCAATGCACCTCTTTATGTGGTTGACGGCGTGACTGTAAATTCGACTGATTTTCTTTCTCCCGACGACATTGAAACCACCACAGTTTTGAAAGATGCAACAGCGGCATCAATCTACGGTGCACGTGCATCAGGTGGGGTAATCGTTTATACCACTAAAAAAGGTAAGAGAGGACAAAGAATGAAAATCACCTACGATGGTATGGTAGGTGTAACCACTCCAGGATCTGGTCCAGGTGTTTTGAATCCTCAAGAGCAAGCAGACTGGACCTGGAATGCCATCCGGAATGCTGCAATTCAAAATGGGGAAACACCAGATTTCAACCATGATCAATATGGAACGGGGTCTTCTCCAGTTCTTCCAGAATACCTTCTGGCCGGTGGTGCATCAGGTAACAGTATCACTGCTGCCGATATAGCAAATGCGACTGCGAATTACAATATTGATCCTGAATCAGGCAGTATCGTTCAATTGGTGAGAACCAATACAGCAGGTACCGATTGGTATGATGCGATCACCCGCAATGCTATAGTGAACCGACACAACCTTGGCATTTCAGGAGGAGGAGAAAAAAGCCGTTACTTTGTAGGTATGGGCTTGCAAGAACAAGAGGGTATTGTTGAGCGCCAGAAATTTTCACGGTATACTTTTAGAGTGAATACGGAATTTGACATCCTTCCTTTCTTACGAGTAGGGGAGAATATTCAAGCGACCTACCGCGCTGCTCGATTGTTGTTTGGGGATACTGGAGGCAGTGGTTCTTCCGATGATGAGAATATAATCAATATGGCCTACAGGATGTCTCCCGCCATTCCGGTCTTTGATGAATTTGGTGGCTACGCGGGCACATCTGCTCCTGGCTTCAATAACCCAGAAAATCCTGTTGCCACTATAGATGGAGCGCAGAACGACAGGGCATTTGCTGCGGAAGGATTTGGCAATGTTTATTTGGAGTTGGAACCAATTGAAGATCTGGTAATTCGCACCAGCTATGGCGGCCGTTTCCAATCATTCAATTTATGGAACTTTACCAGACGTACTTACGAGAACTCTGAGAACAATTCCTCTTTTGGTTTTGCGCAGAGTTCAAATTATGCTACTTCCTGGGTATGGACGAACACGGCTAATTACAAAACGGAATTTGGCCTGAATAAAGTTGGGATATTGGTTGGACAGGAGGCCCTGAACCAGGGCACTAGGCGTGGCATTAGTGGTTCAGGTATCAACCCTTTTTCACAAAATGTTGATTTTGTTAGCCTGTCAACCGTTGGTTCAAGGGTGCTCGATGGAGGGCATTCTGATGGAGTCAACTTCTCTTCTTACTTTGGAAGGTTGAGCTATGAGTACAATGATAGGTATATCATTTCTGCGGTGGTACGCCGTGATGGTTCTTCCCGGTTTGGTGCAGAAAACCGTTGGGGTACATTCCCAGCATTCTCCGCAGCCTGGCGTATTTCATCTGAGGATTTCATGAGTGGCATTGATATAATCGATGACCTGAAAATCCGTGCTGGATATGGTATCATGGGTAACTCAAACAATGTTGACCCTAACAACCAGTTCAGCCTTTTTGGGACCAGTATTGGAAATTCCAGTTACGACATTGGTGGTACCAATGGCAGTGCTGCGGAAGGATTCTTTCGTACCCGTATTGGTAATCCACTTGCAAAATGGGAAAAAGCCATTACTCAGAACATCGGTATCGATGTACTTTTGGATAACGGTAAATGGGACATCGGAATTGAATTTTGGAGAAAAGAGACACAAGACCTTTTGTTCCAACTGCCTGTAACTGTTCAGAGCGGTGACTTTGCCAGTGCCCCTTCTGTGAACATTGGTGAAATGGAAAATAAAGGTGTTGACCTGAAGATCGTTACCAAAGGAAAAGTGAATACTTTGAAATATGAAGTCACCCTTAATGGAGGGTTTCTCAGCAACGAGATTGTTGAATTGTCCCCCGGTGTAGATGACCTGCCAAACCGCAGTGCCAACTACCGTGGTGTCACACCAGTGTTGAACCAAGTAGGTCAGCCAATATCAGCATTTTTTGGATTTGAAGTACAAGGTCTTTTTGCCAACCAGGCAGAAGTGGACGGAGCTGCCACGCAGGAAGGTGCTGCACCTGGCCGTTTCCGGTTTGCTGATCTCAACGGTGATAATGTAATTGACTTGGATGATCGGACGAATATTGGTAACCCAGTACCTGATTTTACAGGAGGTCTTACTATTCTGTTGAATTATGGAGACTTCGATTTGGAAGTGTACTCTTATGCTTCCATTGGCAATGAAATCTACAATATTTCAAGAGTATTTACAGATTTCTATCCGTTGTTCCCAGGTGCTGCCATCAGTGACCGGGTGAAGGATTCTTGGTCTTTTGACAATCCATCTGGTACACTTCCTATTTTTGAAAACACTTCCAATTTCAGTACAAATACCCAGTCCAATTCATTTTACGTAGAGGACGGCTCTTACTTCCGCATGCAAAATATCACACTTGGTTATAGTGTCCCTACATCAATAGTGAATGGATGGAACATGAGCAAATTGCGTGTATTTGCAAGTGTGAACAATGTCTTTACAGTCACAGATTATAGTGGATTGGATCCAAGTGTAGGGGGTGCTGCCGACACCAATTTTGGTGTTGATTTGGGTAACTTCCCAATTACCCGTAGTTGGGTCTTTGGTGTGAATGTAGGATTCTAACCTTTTTATTTTTTTTAATAAAAGTCATTTAATTGCACTTTATGAAGTGCGTCAAAAAATATGATTATGAAAAGATTTAAATTATTCATTTTAACCTGCATGGTAATGCTGATCGCAGTTACCGCATGTCAAGATGACTTCCTGGAGGTTTCTCCTACAGGCTCACTTAGTTCGGCCGAATTGTCCTCACTGGCTGGCTTGGAAGGAGCGTTGATCGCTTCTTACAGCATGCTTTTGGGACGTGACGGGTTTTATTCTGATGCTACCAACTGGTTCTGGGGATCTGTGCTTGGTGGAGATGCCAACAAAGGCACCAACGCAGGTGACCAATCTCAGGTGAATGAAATTCAAACCTATGCTGCTCAGACCAATAACGCATCTGTTTTTGAAAAATACAGGAGGTCGTATGAAGGCGTTGCTAGAGCAAATGCTACCTTGGCATTGGTTGCTGTCGCTCAGGAAAGTGTTTCTGAAGCTGATAAAACTAGAATTTCAGCTGAGGCTCGATTTCTTCGCGGGAATTACTATTTTGACCTGAAGAAAAATTTCAACAATACGCCATATGTAGATGAGAATTGGGATGAAATTACGCCAGTGAGCAACAATGCTGACTTGTGGCCTTTCATTGAGGCTGATTTTCAGTTTGCTTTTGACAACCTGCCAGAGACTCAAAGTGATGCTGGCCGTGCCAACAAATGGGCTGCCGCTGCATACTTGGGCAAGACATATTTGTATCAAGGTAAATGGTCAGAAGCAAAGGCTATGTTCGATGATGCCATCACCAAAGGTGTTACGGCCAATGGTGCGCCTTATGGATTGAATCCTAATTATGCAGATGCTTTCAGGTCAACAAATGACAACAGCATGGAGTCCGTATTTGCTTCCCAAGCGGCGGCTGGAACTGGTAGCATAAGCAACGCCAACCCAGCCTTGGTGTTGAATTTCCCACACGGTTCTACTGGCCCTGATCGTCCAGGTGGATGCTGTGGTTTTTTCCAACCAAGCTTCGACTTGGCCAACTCTCATAGAACTGATGCCAATGGTTTGCCAATGCTCGATGGCTCTTACAATGATGCTGGCAATTTAGTTGGATCTGACATGGGACTTGGCAGTGGTGATGCATTTACTCCTGATGCTGGCAACCTTGATCCACGGATTGACCATTCTATTGGCCGCCGGGGCATCCCTTACCTTGATTGGGGCCCACATCCTGGTAAAGATTGGATTCGTGACCAGCCTTATGGTGGACCATATTCTCCTAAAAAATTCATTTACTACTTAGGTGGTTCTGGTGTTGAAAACGACGCCAGCTCTTGGACGCCTGGCTATACTGCCGTGAATTATAATATCATCCGTTATGCAGATGTACTACTTATGGCTGCTGAAGCAGAAGCTGAGTTGAACAACTTGGACCAAGCACTTACTTATGTAAACATGGTTCGCACACGGGCTATGGATTCCCCTGTCGTTGATGCCAATGGCGATCCTGCTGCAAATTATGTAATCAATACTTATCCTTCATTTGCCAACCAAGCAGAAGCAATTGCTGCGGTTCGCTTTGAGCGTAAATTGGAGCTGTCAGGCGAAGGCCATATTAAATATGACCTTGTACGCTGGGGCCTAGCTTCGGCTGCATTGAATGCATATCTTGCGCATGAGAATGCATTGCTTTCTTCGCCTTTTGCAGGAGCATCCTTTTCTGCAAATAACGATGAATATTTACCGATTCCACAAGATGAGATTGATTTGCAAGGATCTGATGTTTTGACGCAGAACCCTGGATATTAATCTGTTTCATATATACATTGTTTAGTTTATTATATAGTGAGAGGCAAGAAATTTTATTTCTTGCCTCTTGTTTTTATAAATTTGTTCACAAAATACACTTCTCACCATTCATATATATTGGTCATGAAAAAAAGACAATTAATAAAAGTATTGGTGATAGGGCTTGTTGTATATATTTCAGCATGTACTGAAATTGGAAACCCCTCGTCAACTCCCACAAAAAAGATCACCAAAATATTCACTCAGCTTTCTGTAGAAAAAAGTGGGGTGGCATTTTCCAATAATTTAAAAGAAGATTCAGTAATAAATTATTTTACCTATCCGTATATTTATATGGGGGGTGGGGTGGCTATTGGCGATGTCAATAATGATGGGTTACAGGATGTTTATTTTACAGGAAATATGGTGGAAAATAAATTGTATTTAAATAAAGGAGAAATGCAATTTGAAGACATTACCGATATTTCAAAAACTGCTGGTGATGACAGATGGGTAACGGGTGCGACCATGGCCGACGTCAATGCCGATGGTTGGCTGGATATTTATGTGAGCGTTTCCGGTAAATTTACGACTACAAAAAATTTACTTTATTTAAATGATGGATTAAATAAAAATGGCGTCCCAACATTTACAGAAAGTGCTGAAATAAATGGGATAGCCGACGAAGGACACAGTACGCAAGGGACTTTTTTTGATTATGACAAAGACGGTGATCTTGATTTATATGTGGCCAATTATCCTTTTACAAGTTTTAAAACAAGGAATTATTCCTACCAATATTTAATTCAAAAAAAATCACCAGATAAATCGGATAAATTATATCGGAATAAAGGGGACGGGACGTTTGAAGATGTTACTGAAAATGCAGGGCTGCTGAATTTTGGGCTGTCATTGAGCGCAACTGTTGGTGATTTTAATAATGATGGTTGGGAAGATATTTATGTTTCAAATGATTTTGCAACACCAGATTATTTTTATTTTAATAATGGAGATGGAACATTTGTTAATAAAGTAAAAGAGACAACACAACATACGGCATATTTTGGCATGGGTGCTGACGTTGGTGATTTTAATAATGATGGATTGCTGGATATTGTGCAGATGGACATGACCCCCAAAGATAACCGCAGGAACAAAGCCAATATGGCGAGCATGAATCCCGAAGGTTTTTGGGAAATAGTGAACATGGGCATGCATTATCAGTATATGCAAAATGCCCTGCAATTAAATAATGGGATAACCGGCGACGGGCTTCCGCATTTTAGCGATATATCGCGCATTGCTGGCATGTCATCAACCGATTGGAGCTGGGCAGGTTTATTTGCGGATTTGGATAACGATGGTTGGAAGGATGTTTTTGTTACCAATGGCACACGAAGGGATATTAATAATAAAGATTATTTCCATGAAATAGATAATGCAAATTATGATACTAAAAAGAATTTTAATTACTTGGATCTGACCAAAAATATGCCGGCGGAAAAAATAGATAATTATGCTTTTAAAAATAACGGCGACCTCACTTTTGAAAATGTTATTGAAAAATGGGGATTGAGTTTTGAGGGATTTTCAAATGGAGCAGCTTATGCCGATCTGGACAACGATGGCGACCTTGATATGGTAGTAAATAACATTGACGACCCAGCGGCTATTTACCGAAATATGACCAGTGATAAAAACCTGGCGAATTATCTCCGCATTAATTTAAAAGGCAGTGAAAAAAACCCTTTGGGGCTGGGCACTAAAATTTTATTAAAAAATAAAAGCGGCATCCAATACCAGCAACATACCCTCACCAGGGGTTTCCAGTCTTCGGTCGAACCTATGGTTCACTTTGGGTTGGGAGATGAAAATGTGGTGGAAGAAATAACCGTGACCTGGCCAGATGGAAAGCAGCAGGTTTTGGCGGGAGTTACTGCCAACCAGGTGCTGACCTTTAACTATTTGGATGCAATGGAGGCCTCCGGCAATGAGGCTGTTGCGAGCCTAGAGGAAAAGACGTTTCAAGATATTACGGAGGAACTGGGCATTCATTTTAAGCATACCGAAAACCCATATAATGACTTCCAGTTTGAAGTATTGCTGCCTCATGCGTATTCAGCCAATGGGCCAGGGCTGGCTGTTGGGGACGTGAATGGGGATGGCTTGGAGGACTTTTATATTGGTGGGGCGATCTCCAGTACGGGTGCTTTGCATTTGCAAAATACTGACGGAACTTTCCGGATTTCAGCCGAAATGCCTTGGGGAGGTGAGTCGGACCGGGAAGACATGGGCGCTACTTTTTTTGATGCTGATGGTGACGGAGACTTGGATTTATACGTCGTGAGTGGCGGAAACGAGCACAACAAAGGTTCTGTAAAATTGCAGGATAGGCTTTATCTCAATGATGGATCAGGCAATTTTGAACAATCAGAGAACTCGTTGCCGGAAATGTTCACCAGTGGCTCGCGCGTGAAATCAGGTGATTACGATAGCGATGGTGACCTGGACCTTTTTGTCGGTGGGCGCATTGTGCCAAAATCTTACCCGCTGCCTGCCAAGAGTTATATTTTGAGAAACGATGGTTCGGAAAACGGAGCGGTCACATTTTCAGATGTCACCACAGAAATTGCTCCGATGTTGGAGGAGGCAGGGCTTGTCAGTGATGCAGTTTGGGCTGATTTTGATGGTGATGGCCAGTTGGATTTGGTCGTCGTTGGCGAATGGATGCCCATTACTTTTTTGAAAAACTCAGGTGGAAAGTTTAAGGATAAAACAGATAGTTATGGTTTTGAAAAATCCACGGGTTGGTGGTACAGCATCATCTCTGAGGATTTTGACAATGATGGCGACCTTGATTTTGTGGCGGGCAACTTGGGGTTGAATTATAAGTACCAGGCAAACTCAACGGAGTCGTTTGATGTGTACGCCAATGATTATGACAATAATGGGAAGCTGGATATTGTGCTGGGCTACTACAACGACGGCGTGCAGTACCCGGTCAGGGGAAAGCAGTGTTCTTCGGAGCAAATTCCGGCGATAAAATTCAAGTACGAGGATTATAATACGTTTGCGGATGCCACCTTGGCAGATGTTTACACGGCAGAAGATTTGAAAGCCTCCCTGCATTACCAGGTATGGAATTTTGCCAGCAGTTATATTGAAAATAAAGGAAACGGCGATTTTGAAATAAGGAATTTGCCGAATGAAGTACAGTTGTCCAGTATCAATGGGATAGTTGCCGAAGACATCAACCATGATGGGAATTTAGACCTGGTAGTTGCTGGAAATCTTTTTGCGGCGGAAGTGGAAACTACCCGCAATGATGCAAGTTATGGACGGTTTTTGATAGGAGATGGACAGGGTGATTTTAGCCCGGTTTCCTTTGCTGAGAGTGGTTTGTTTTTGAAAAATGATGTCAAAGATTTGGCAAAAATCAAAACCGCAACAGGGACGGTTATTTTGGTTGCGAATAACAATGATTACATGAGTGCTGTTAAAATAAATGCAAAGGAAAGAGTGGTGCAGTGAATTTTCCGAAAGGGTGTGATTTCAAATGGCACCCTTTCGGAAAATTTGCCTACCTCACCACCGTCACATCCCCTGCCAGTAGTTCTTCCAAACCATTTTCAAGGATCAATACCACCTGCCAGACGAACACACCCGCATCCACGCGTTTACCTTTAAACGAACCATCCCAAAGCGGGGAATTTCCGTCAGGGATGAAGTTGTCGTTTTCATAAACTACTGCTCCCCATCTGTTGAAGACATGGAGTTTTTTCACCAATGAAATATTGCTGTTTTCACTTGGGAATAGACGGAATTCGTCGTTGAAGCCATCGTCATTTGGAGAGAAAATATTTGGCACATAAAGGCTGTATGGTTTGCAGTTAGCACCAAAGTTATCTGGATCAAGCACTATTTCTTTAAGGGTTAGACAGCCTGTTCCATCTGTAACACTAATGGTATAAGTTCCTGATACAAGACCAGTTGGGTGCGCAGGGTCATTTACCGAAGGGTTCCATTTTATATCAAAAGGGGGATATTCTCCATGGATAGTCAACTCAATTGCGCCATCGTCGGTGTTAAAACAACTTGGAGGAGTTGTGGCATATTCAATGGTGCTGCCTGCTTGAGTGGCCAGGGCAGTGCCCCCGACCAAGCCTAAACAATTGGCATCGTTGAAAACGGTGAGCTTGTATGTACCTGCCAAACTGATAGCGAGGGGGAAAGGGTTTGACACGATACCTGAGATAGGTGGTTGGGCAATGTCGTCAATTGAATATTGGATCGACCAGGGAGCAGCGCCTTCAAATACAACATCGAAAAAAGCTTCTTCTCCCTCGCAAAACGTCATTTCACCACTGAGAAAAACTTCGGGAATAGGTTGAATATTGGCTGTTAAAAGGCCTGAGGCGGTTATCCCACAATCATCGGTAACGGTTACCAGAAATTCAGTTGATTGGTTGATGGAAGTCGTAAGGGAATGTGTCGTCGATCCATCTTCCCATAGGTAAGAGAATGGAGCAGCGCCACTGAGTACGATGGGGTTGATGGTAAATTGTTGTCCAGCGCAGGCTGTTATTTCATTTGTTTCGATTTCAACAGGTTCTGGGTCTTCTATAAATAATGTGGCGGCTTGAGGATCAAGACAATCGCAAGCAAATACCATTTCCAGGATGATGGTTTCCGTCCCTTCGTCAATTTGGTCGGCCAATACCTCAATCGGCAATGAGATGTTTGATTCACCAATCGGAATGATAATAGAATCTGGGATCGCGGTAAAATCTACGCCATTTTCAGCGGTGCTATTTTCGTTGATTTTGATATAAACCACGATGTCTTCATCCTGATTGGTATAAGGGAGATGGAAATCGAACCGGCCATCCCTGCAACCCTCGACAGCAATGGGTTCGTTTGAGCCATCAGCGACTGCCGTTACTTGTACCTCGCTGTTCAGGTCGAAAGTCTTAGTGCCCAGAAACACGCCTGAGTCCAAAATGTCGTCGCCAACGTCGGCAACCAATAACCTGATGTGATAGGTTTCGCAAGGAATCACATCAAAAGCGGCGGTCAATTTGGTGGTCATCCCATCGTATTCGATCAAGTCCAAAAATTGAGGGTCATAAGGAATATTGCATTCGTCTGCTTCTGCCAATAATTCATTTTTTATGTACAAACTGGAATTTTGTAGGTGATTGATTGAATTAATGGCAACAAAATCATTGGTGTTCGGTACAAGCGCCACATTGATAGCTCCGTTTGCATAAGGCCCGTTGATGCCAGGACCACTGACAAAAAAGCCAAATACGTCGTTGAAAATGCTGCCGACAAATTCACAATACTCTTCTGATGCAAAGGCATAGTCGAACGAAACAGTATGGCCAACGGGAATAAAATCGAACTCGATGCCAGCCACGTCAAATGGGCTAGCGGTGGAGAATGCATTTATGTCAGGGTCAACGGAAGGGACATTATAGGCGAAGGTTGATTCCAGATCTTCATTGGGGCCTTCGGCCAATTTAATATCGCCGCTTGAAATGATGATCCCGCTGTTCATGCCAAAGATATTGCCACCGCCTTCAAAATATCCGACAGCCAAACCGTTGTCAGTAGTTTTGATATTATCTACATTCTTGCAACCGTTTTTGAGGAAAATGTCCCTGACCAATTCTACCGATGTAAAATTTTGATGAGTCTGAATGCCCAACAGTGCCAGCGGGGGTGGGGGCATCTTGCTCGTGGAACCCAGCGAACAAAGAAGGAAAACCGATATGAATAGAAGGTTGCGCAATGTTGTTTGTCTTTTAACGGTTTCAAACACGCTATAGCAGGACTGTGCCCTGTGCCTAGCTGGTCGCACGGTTCCAATACAAACTGAACCGCTTTCCTATTTATTTCCTGTCCCAATATTTAAAGCATGCCTAGCTTCTTCCTCTAATCCAGCCTCGTTATCGAAAATAGTAACAGGGGCGATTTGAATGACAGTATAATCTTTGTTTCCAAATAGAATGAGCTTTTGGCGGCATCATAAGCGATCCATTCCCTTAGCACATTGGGGTCAGGGGGAAGATAAACTTGAAATCAAGAACAAATTATAACCTTGCACAAGCCCTAAGTAGGTGGAGTTAAATAATCGACACTTTTGACGAGGTTACCTGCCTACCGGCAGGCAGGTTTTTTCGTCAGACAAGGCAAAAAAAATTAGCATAGCCATAGCTACGGTCATTTTTTTTAACAAAGTATGGCGGAAA
>JAJCYI010000076.1 GCA_029263015.1 Saprospiraceae bacterium
CAGCCTCCGATGGGCCGGACGAACACATCTGGCTGGTCAAGGTCACGAACGATGGTTGTCTTGAAACCATAGATTGTGGACTGGTACCAACTTATGAGCCTGCTCCCGAAGTCGAAATATCCGTTTCTCCCAATCCATGCAGGGAAAGTGTGAGCATTGTTGTGAAAGACTACCTGCCTAAGAATGCAAAAGTGGTACTTTACAATTCGGTTGGCCAGCCGCTCAAAGTCCAAACTATTGTTTCTGGGTGGAACAATCTCAGAATGGAGGGGCTGCAATCAGGACTTTATTTTTATGAAATACGGGAAGGGAAAGTACTGCTGAAAAGTGGAAAACTGGTGAAGGTGGAGTAGCGTTCCAGCAAAGAACGAAAGACCTGACAGGTTTTCAAAACCTGTCAGGTCTGGCCGCTAATAAAGTTACGGCACAAACACCGCCCCGCCAATCACATCCCGCTCCGCCCCTGTCACCGAGGCCAAACAATTGGGTAGGTTTTCCATCCGCATCACGCCCATCATGGCCATTAATGAAGCTTCTTTAAAATCGATTATCTTTTTATCGGGGATAATTAATTCGATCTTTCTTTCAGACAAATAATACTGGATACGATTTATTAAAAAGGAATTATAAGCACCGCCACCCGTCACCAATAAATTGTAGTTTTTTTTATTAAAATTTTCTTTTTCAATAATAATATTTATGGACTCCGAAATTAAATGCGCTGTTAATTCAGTCGCAGTAAATAATTTATTTTTTATAGGATTATTATTTTCTAAAAATATAACCGTCTGGTTATCTCGTACCCATTGGTTGGACAAAGATTTAGGATAATTGTTTTTAAAAAATGGAAGGATTAATTGTTTTTCAAGAAGGCCTGGAATTAATTCTCCCGTCGCCGAAATATTTCCATTGTCATCAAAAGGCAAATTTAATTCGTTTGCCAGCGCATTTAATATTTGGTTTGCCCCGCAAATATCGAAAGCGATAAACCGACCATTTATATTGCAGGTAATGTTGGCGATGCCCCCAAGGTTTAAGTAAAAATCATATCCAGGCAAAAGCATTTTGTCAGCTATGGGAGCGATCGGTGCACCCTGTCCGCCGAGGGCGATATCCGCCGAGCGGAAATCATTGATGACGGTGCAGCCAGCGGTGACGGCCATTGCAGCACCATCGCCAATTTGGGTGGTAAAGCCATGAGCCGGTTCATGGAAAACAGTGTGGCCATGCGAGGCGATCAAATCAACTTCTTGGCGATCAATATTTTTATCTAAAACAAAACGATTAATCAGCTCGCCCAAATAAGCTCCAAAAGCAGCGTGGGCGTCCATCAGTTCAAATGCGCTGCCACCGGGCAATTGACGCAGGCGGGTTTTCCAAAAATCAGAAAAAGGATAGGTCTCGGCTTGCAGCAATTCCCATTTTTCAACAATAAAATTATTTTTATTGCCGGAAGTTTCAAACCGGCAATAAGCAATATCCAGCCCATCCAACGAACTGCCGGACATCAGGCCAATGACGTGGTAGTTTCTTTTCATACTTGCAGTATTGACTACTCCGACCGCAGCGTTTCGATATGTTTTGCCACTGCTTTGATCTTTTGCTCGTTGAGTAAACCTTCAAAAGGCGTCATCAAATTGCGGCCTTTGGTAATGACCTCGATGCGTTCCTTTAGGTTCAGTTTTGATGTTGTCAAATCAAATGCGCCACTACCGCCCATGTCGCCGTAAAGGCCATGACAGGTAACGCAGTAGGTTTTGTAGATTTTGGCTCCATCCACCTTTTTCACTTTGGTGGCGGGTGTTTTGGAATCATTTGTTTTTTGCCCGTTGCCGCCGCAAGCAGCCAGCAAAGCGACGAAGCTCACAAGCGTTATTATTATTTTCATAATTCAATTGAGTAAGGTGGGTGGCAATAAATGTATAGCGAATCCCCAGATTCGCTGTCTATTTAGCCTGACTACGAGCGAATCTGGGGATCCGCTATACATTTATCGAAAGGTGAGCGGCGAAAATACACAATGGAACGGTTTACACAACCGGGTACGGCCAGAAGCGTTTGCATTTTGCCCTGTTGTGAAAATTTGCCGACTTTCGCCGGGCGTTGAGCCAAACTCCAATTAACAGCATTTTTATGCAAACAGAAACCTACCATCCCGTCCAGGCCACCGGCATGTATGCCGAGGTCATCCTGCCGCTGGCGGTGTCCAAGCCTTATACCTATTCCATCCCAGAGGAGCTTCTGACACAAGTGCGGTCAGGAATGCGGGTAGAGGTGCAGTTTGGTGGCAATAAATTATACGCAGGCGTTGTACTCAAAACCCACGACCAAGCCCCTTCTCACAAAGTCAAACCGATCCTCTCCCTAATTGATAATGAACCGATCATCAATGAGTGCACCCTAAAGTTCTGGCAGTGGCTCGCCGATTATTATGCTTGCTCGCTCGGAGAAGTGATGGAAGCAGCCCTTCCCGCCAACCTCAAACTGGCCAGCGAACGCCGCCTCATGCTCAGCCCAATGTATGACGACAACTTCATCGGGCTGGACGACAAGGAATACATGATTGCCGAGGCACTCAGTATTCAGGAGACTATCTCGATTGACGACGTGCGGAAAATACTGAATCTGAAATCTGTTTTCCATGTCATAAAAAGATTGCTGGACAAGAAAGTGATTTACCTCTACGAGGAAATGTCCGAAAAGTACAAGCCAAAAAAAATAGCTTGTGTCCGCCTCGCCGAGCCATACCATTCTGATCGTCAAAAATTGCAACATGCATTTGAAATATGCAGCAGGGCCATCCGCCAGACGGAAGCATTGCTCGCATTTGTGCAGGCTGACCGAGAACAGGAATTTGTGCGTCGACAGGATATTTACAAAAAAGCAAAGGCAGATTCCACGGTGCTGAAAGCAATGGAAAAGAAGGGCATTTTCGAGCTTTTTGAAAAAGAAGTGAGCCGCCTGGGTGGTTATGAAGAGGAGCTATTAGAAATACCAGAGCTTGCCGACCAGCAGGTCAGGGCGCTGTCAGAAATCCACGATCATTTCAAAGAAAAAAATGTAGTGCTGCTCCACGGCGTGACCGGCAGCGGCAAAACGAGGGTTTATATTGAACTGATAGAAGCGGCCATCAAACGGGGCGAGCAAGTGCTTTATTTGTTGCCAGAAGTAGCGCTTACCACGCAGATTATCAGCCGTTTGCAAAAGGTTTTTGGTGATGAAATAGCCGTTTATCATCATCGTATTTCCAATAACGAAAGGGTGGAACTTTGGATGTCAGTTCGACAGTTCGAGCACGGTAGTTCATCTGAATCAAAAGGGAAGGTAGCTGCCAACTGCATCCTCGGCGCACGGTCGGGGTTGTTCCTTCCGTACACCAATCTTGGCCTCGTCATTGTGGATGAGGAGCACGATACTTCTTACAAGCAACACGACCCAGCGCCACGGTACAACGGGCGGGATGCCGCCATTTATTTGGCACATCTCCACGGAGCAAAAGTATTGCTCGGCACAGCCACTCCATCGATTGAAAGTTTCAAAAATGCAAAAGCTGGTAAATATGGATTGGTGGAAATGCCGGAGCGTTTTGGAGGTATTGAGCTGCCTGAAATTGTGATTGTCGATGCCAAACAGGAAGCTAAGGAACGTAAGCTGCAAAGTCATTTTACCAGCGTTTTACTGGAGGAACTGAAAGCAGCATTGGAGCGGGGCGAGCAGGCCATTTTGTTCCAAAACCGACGGGGCTATGCGCCAACCTTACGCTGTACGACCTGTGACTGGCACTCCGAATGTGTGCATTGCGACGTGAGCCTGACCTACCATAAATTCCGGCAAACCCTGCAATGCCATTATTGTGGCTACACGCAACAAGTAACCAGCAAATGCCCTGCCTGCGGGGGTATTGATTTGAAACTGCACGGTTTCGGCACACAGAAAATTGAGGACGAATTGAAAATATACTTGCCCGAAGCAAACATTGGCAGGATGGACTATGACGCGGTCCGAACCAAAGATGCCCATGCCCGCATCATTAACGATTTTGAGGAAAAACGGCTGGATATTCTCGTCGGCACACAGATGGTCACTAAGGGTTTGGATTTTGAAAATGTGAGCATCGTGGGTGTGCTCAGCGCAGACTCTTTGTTACAGTTTCCAGACTTCCGTTCAGGCGAAAGGGGGTTTCAATTGATTACTCAGGTAGCGGGCAGGGCAGGTCGGAAAAACAAACAAGGCAAAGTTATCGTCCAGGCAATGAACACGACGCACCCTGTCCTCCGGGAAATATTTGACCATGATTTCCCAACATTTTATGAACGGGAAATTAAGGAGCGGAAAGCGTTTTTGTACCCCCCGTTTTCCCGTTTGATAAAAGTGACTTTAAAACATAAAAAACCCGACGTGCTCAACCGGGGAGGGCAGGCTTTTGTGAAAGTGCTACGAGGAAAACTGGGCAAAAGGGTACTCGGCCCATCGGTGCCGCCTGTTGGCCGGGTACGCAGTTATTATTTACTGGATATTTTGATAAAAATGGAACTCAACCCAAAACTGTGGAAGCTGTCGAAAGACACCATTCGAGATGCTACTCAATATATGCAAAAAGAAGCAGGGTTTTCCACCGTGCGGGTGAATACGGATGTGGATCCAGTTTAGGATTATTTAAATGATCCTTATATATTCTTTCAAGGTGCCAATTCTAAACTGTACAATTCAACCGTTTTTTCTTTCCCCCTTAATATTGTTTCTTCTACAAACGATGCTTCGATATTTCCAAGGTCGTCTATTTTTTTTAATAATTCTCCTGATATCAAAAAATCTTTAGATAACCTTTTACACTCTTCCGGGCGCAGTTGTGATTTGTCCCCATTAAATCAGTTAATATTCGACAGATTTTTCATTACAATTTATTTTTGATTCGGGTGCAAGTTGTCAGAAAAACCAATGCCTTGGAAAGTGAAATTGACTGGATCGGGATAGAGAATGGACGAATCGGGAAAAGGAAACAAGAATAATCACCATTGGGCAATTCGTCATTCAGATGAATTCAATACGACCCTTCTACAAAATAGGTTCTGGATTATAAATGCGAACGCTTGGAGGTTTCACCATTGGTATTTTTGCACGGTGAATAAATTCATTGGTCGAAATTCAGATGCCATTAATAAAGCGGAAACCAACCTTTGCAAAAATTAAAATCAAAGAATAAGGGTAAGCCCATTGAGAAGGCATCCCTTACTAGGAAAATGAATAGAAATCACATTAAAAACTACCTACTTAAAAATCATGACTAAGTTTTTGAAATTACCCGCACTGTTATTCTTATTATTGAATGCCGCTAGTGTTTATTCACAAGAAAAATTCACGCTCAGTGGACATATTAGAGATGCCACAAATGGAGAAGAATTAATCGGTGCCAATATCTATGTAGAAGAATTGGGCACAGGCACTTCCACTAATGTTTACGGATTTTATTCGCTTTCCCTTGATCCAAAAAATTACAGAATTGGCCTCAGCTATCTTGGCTACGAACCCATGGCAATGGATATTTCGCTGACCAAAAACCAGGTTTTGGACTTTGAGCTGGAACCTGAAGGATTGTTGATGACCGAAGTTGTCGTGACTGCGAAAGAGGAAGACCAGAACGTGAAGAACATTGAAATGAGTGTAGAAAAATTGAGTGCCCTCCAGATCAAGCAGATTCCGCAAGTGATGGGGGAAGCTGATTTGATTCGAAGCATTCAACTGCTGCCAGGCGTGAGTACCGTTGGAGAAGGAGCGACTGGCTTTAATGTGAGAGGTGGTAACGTTGACCAAAACCTGATACTGCTCGATGAGGCTACGGTTTACAATTCCTCTCACCTGTTTGGTCTTTTTTCCGTTTTCAATGTTGACGCTATCAAAGATTCAAAGCTGTACAAAGGCGGTATCCCTGCCAAATATGGTGGGCGACTTTCTTCTGTCCTCGACATCCGTCAGCGGGATGGCAATCGAAAAAACTTTGCCATGACCGGAGGTATTGGGTTGATTGCCAGCCGATTGACCATAGAAGGGCCAGTACAGAAAGACGAAAGTTCTTTCATGGTGGCAGGCCGGAGTTCGTATGGGCATTTGTTCCTGAAATTCGATCCAGACTTAAAGGACAATGTGGTTTATTTTTATGACCTGAACGCAAAAGCCAATTTTGAGTTGACCGAAAAAGACCGCATTTATTTGTCTGGATATTTTGGAAGGGATGTTTTTAATTTCGGTGATGAATTTTCTTCTGACTGGGGAAATGCCACGGCCTCCGTGCGTTGGAACCACCTATTTTCCAGCAAGCTGTTTTCTAATTTCACTGCCATTTACAGCGATTATGGTTATTCTTTTGGTATTCCGGAAGGATCGCAGGCGTTCGATTGGGATGCGCACATTTACAATTATGTTTTGAAAGGGGATTTTACTTATTACCTCAATCCAGAGAGCAAATTGGATTTTGGAGCAGAGGCAAATCTGTACCGTTTCCATCCTGGCCGGGCGATTGGCTTGGGAGGTGAATCCATTTTCAATGAAATAAATATACAGCATCAACACGCATTGGAATCGGCCGTTTATGCTAGCTTTGAACACCAACCAATCCGAAACCTGACGCTACAGTATGGATTGCGTTTTTCCAATTTCACAAGGCTTGGCAAAGAGGACATTTATATTTATGAAAATGGAGAACCTACCGGCCGTGAGGCAATCCTTGATACCATTTCTTATGGCTCTAATAAAAAAATCATTTCTTTTTCAGCACCAGAGCCACGCTTTGCTGCCAATTACATCATTAACGACAAAAGCTCCGTAAAACTTAGTTACAACAGGATGCGGCAATATATCCATCTGGTTTCCAATACAACCTCTGCGACACCTATTGATATTTGGACGCCAAGCGGCACTTACATTGATCCCGCAACTGTGGATCAGATAGCCCTCGGTTATTTCAGAAACTTCAAAAGCAATGCTTACGAGGCATCCATTGAGGGGTTTTATAAAGACTTTGACAATTTGTTGGACTATAAAGACGGAGCGGAATTATTGTTGAATGAAACTTTGGAAACAGAGTTGTTGAGCGGCGAAGGAAAAGCTTATGGATTGGAATTGTCAGTGCGCAAGAACAAAGGAGCTGTCACTGGCTGGGTCAGCTACACTTTATCGAGGTCGGAAAGGAAAGTTGCGGGGATCAATGACGGCGAGTCCTTTCCTTCCAATTATGATAAAACCCACGACCTGTCTGTGACTGCCGCCTGGCAGATAAATGATAAATGGAAACTCTCTTCCAATTTTGCCTATACCACCGGGCGCCCCATTACCTACCCAGAATCGAGGTACGTTTTTGATGGAATCACTGTGCCGCATTACAACAACCGCAATGGCGCACGCACGCCCGACTACCACCGCATGGATGTTGGACTTCAATTTACCCCTAATAAAAAACCCGATAAGCGCTGGAAAAGCTCTTGGGACTTCGGGGCATACAATGTCTATGCAAGACGGAATGCTTATTCGATTTTCTTCCGTCAAAATGAAGACAACCCGTTGGAGACAGAGGCGGTGCGGCTTTCCATTTTTGGAAGTGTGCTACCTTATGTGACCTATAATTTCTCATTTTAAATAATGTCCAAATTAGGAGACAACTTTAAGTTGTCTCCTAATTTTAAAAAATAAAATCATGCATATCAAAATATCATTCTTAATCCTACTTTCTTTATTTGTCTTTACCAGTTGCCAAGATGTCATTGACCTGGACGTTCCAGATGGTGATATTCAACTTGTAGTGGACGGGTGGCTCACCAATCAAGAAGGTGAAAAACAAGTCTTGCTCTCAACAACGGCCAACTATTTCAACAATACCGAAACACCCAGAGTGACTGGCGCACTGGTTGTACTGCACAACACAAACGGTGCGGTTGACACCCTTGGCGAAAAAGAACCGGGTGTATACATTACAGAATTTGTTGGGCAGGTTGGAGAAACTTATCACATATATATTAGAACAACCGCAGGCGATGAATACCAATCGAACCCTGAGGAACTACGACCAGTACCTGCAATTACAGACATTTTTTATGAATACAAGGAAGAGACAATTTTTGAAGACGAGGGCTATTATGTAAGTATCAACACCAACGAGCCGCTCGGTGTTGGAGATCATTACCGCTGGAAGCAATACGTGAACGGAGAATTCCTGAACGAGCCTTTTGATCTGCTTTATGCCAGCGATGAGTTTGTGGACGGTAATCCGATCCTCAACTTTGAGATTACAACTGACCCTTTGGAGCTGGGGGATCATTACCGGATTCAACAATTGTCCATTTCTGAAGAGGCGTTTGAATTCTTCACTCAGTTACAGCTTCAAACTGCATTTATTGGATCGCTATTCGATAGCCCTCCTGCGGCATTGGATGGCAATATTGTCCGCTTGGGTCAGACGGAAAAGAAAGCCTTGGGGTATTTTGGAGTATCAGCAGTGAGCGATAAGGAAATTGTGATAAAGTAAATTGAGGGTTAGGAAGCGAAAAACAAAATAGGGCTGTGGAGGAATCTACACAGCCCTATTTTCAACTGGACTTTTCAGGTAATTTTTATTTCAAAATAGCCAAACGGCGAATGTTCAATAGCCCAGCAAATAAAATACTTTTCTCAATATAGTTTATTCTCCTGTTTTTGCTTTCGCAATTATTTTTTCCAGATTTATCTCGTCGCCAGGCACATAGCCATTGTGTTCGTGAAGGATTTTCCCTGCTTTTGCTACCACCGTTTGCGGGATAGTCTGGAAGTTAAAAGCATTGCGCATCGCTTCTTCATTGCCTGCGAAAATTGTGTAATTCCATCCTTTGGTTTCAACGATACCAGGCACTTTTGGCAAAGCTCGTTGATTGTCTATGGTGATTGCTATCAGTTCCACATTGTAATCCCTTTGCCAGTCTTCGTAATAATCAGCAATAGCATCGAGTTCTTTTTTGCACGGGGAGCACCAAGTTGCCCAGAAATCAATGATGTATGTTTTGGAATCGTCAGAGGTGTATTCCTTGAGGTCAAAAGTCTGTCCATCGAGGGATTTCACGATTACACTTGGGATATATTTTTGGCTCATTGCAGTAAAAGAACAGCACAAGGCGGCCAAAATTAAAAATGTCAGTTGCTTCATATTTCCATGTTTTGTATGGTGAAAAATTATTTGATGCCAAAGCGGAATGGTTACCTTTGAGGCATCAAAAAAACCAAGCGCAAAGGTATTTCGAAACTAGGCCATTTCACTAAACACTGGCTGATATTAACCTGCCATTAACGACCCAAAGTAAAACGAAATTGAACAACCTCGCCGCAAGCTAACGGGGAATCAAAGCTGAATTATTTGTTTCTTCGCCGCAAGCGTCGGGGAATTAAACCCAGCTAAGATTAATTTCTGTATGAAGACTCAAAAATTAATAGTTTCCATATTGATGACATGCTGTTTACTGCTGTTCACAAACACCAACTCAAATGCCCGTTGAATGGAATGAAGCCAATTGCAATATCATCGCTTTTGTCAGCTTAAGTGGAGAGAAGAGCATTCTGCAAGAACATGAGGCGCATGTGGTCGAATAATTGTCACCTGTTTGGAACATCTTCAAATTCCTCTATCTTTTATGGAATTTGATAAAAAAACGAATCAAAACGAGGACGCCCTTTTTGCAGTATGGAAATAGCCAAGTAGTATTAAGTATCGCTCAAAGAACAAATTCTCATATTATTCTGATTATTTCACTCTAAAATCGTGAACTTGTTCTTTGAGTGATACTTAGTCCTCTGAGTTACGTTTATAAAAACAGCATGAGCGTGGCCTTTCTGGCCAACAAAGCTGTTTGACCGTTTTAGGCAAATCAAACTAATAAATTAACCATTATGACGTGCCCTTTTTCCTCCTGAGAAATTTTAAAACCCTTACGTAAGTAGGTGAACTCAAATAATCGACACTTTTGGCGGCCTCTTTTTCCGCCATACTTTGTTAAAAAAAAATGACCGTAGCTATGGCTATGCTAATTTTTTTTGCCTTGCCTGACGAAAAAATAACCTCGTCAAAAGTGTCGATTATTTAACTCCACCTACTTACTGGATTTTTGACAAATTTATTTCACTTCCTGTGCGAATTGTCAACAAGCCCGTTGTTACAACTGTGTCTCCCTCTGTCAGTCCATTCAAGACCTGAACAAAAGAAGAATCCCTGATTCCAGTTTCAACAATACGGAATTCAGGTTTCCCATTTTGATAGATTATAACCTTCTTGTGTCGGGCTTCTGGAATAACTGCTTGAGTGGGAATGATCAGGGAGTGATCATCGCCGCCAATCAAGAATTGTACTTTGGCAAATGCGCCGGGGATAAGGGAACCACCATTTTCCTGAACTAATGCCCTCACTTTGAGGCTTCGGGTCTCCGTTGCAATTTCCGCTTCAGTTGCCAACAATGTTGCCGTATAGAATCGGTTTGAACCGGCTAAAGTGAATTTCACAGTCTTACCTTTTGTAAATAGTTCCCCATATTTTTCAGGAACGGTAAAGTCGAGTTTCAATCGGCTTAACTGACGGATGGTTGTAAGAACATTTGCCGGAGAGAGATAAGCACCCAAACTTACATTCCGCAGGCCTAATTTACCTGCATATGGAGCTCTGATTTCTGTTTTTGAAATAGAAACCTGTACCAATTCTATATCGGCCTTGATGTTATTGACCTGCAATTCACTAAGGTCAACCTCCTGCTGGCTGATTCCCTGGATTTTAAGGAGTTCTTGTTGCCGTTCGAGGGTCTTTTCGGCTATTTTTAGCTGAACCTTCAACTTGTTTAATTGCCCTTGTAAATCTTCGTCAAAAAGTTTTGCGAGGAGTACACCAGTTTCAACTATACCGCCTTCCGGCATATTCATTTTGACTAGCCTACCTGATATTTCTGGACGGATTTCAGTCTCCTCAAAAGGTAATAAAGAGCCGGGGACTTCTATTTTCTCAGACAATGATTTGGTCTTAACAATAAATGCTTCAACTTGAATTGGTTTCTTTTTTCGGGCAACGGATGGAATTGCAGATGCTTGTTTTTGTTTTTCTTTCTCGCAGGAAAGGAGAAAGAGAGACGAAGAAAAAATGATGAGGAGATGAAGGATGTTTAAATAAATCTTTGACATAAATTTCTGGGCTATTTAGTGCATGTTGTGAATGAACACCAAATGTTTTCAGATGTTTCCCGAAAGTGGTTGAAACATAGAAATATGTTCAAGGTGCGATGAATGCAGCGTGAATCCCCAGGTTCGTCTTTAGACTGGCTAAATTAGGCAGCGAACCTGGGGATTCGCTCTACATTTTGCCTATACTTTTTGACCATTCTTAATACACTGTGTAATTTTTTTTCCGCTTTTCAGGCTTCCTCCAAGGGGTTTCAACCCCTTGTTTCCATATGACGACAAGGGGTTGAAACCCCTTGGAGGAGAAATCAAAAACACAATTATTTATTACGCAGTATATTAACGTTAGTTATGGATATAAAAAATTGATTGTCAAATATATAGGTTGAATTTTTACACGTTGAACCATATCAACTACCCTATTCTCATTAATTTACCAACCAATTGCTTTCTAATTATATGGTTGTCAATGTGTTGAACTCAAAATTCAAAACTCAAAACTCAAAACTCAACAACTCAACAACTCAATAACTCAATAACTCACGTTAAATAAAAACGCCTTAAAGGTGATGAATCCTTTAAGGCGTTTTAGAGCTTAACTAAAATTGGATCTACAGATTGTAAAATTATTCAAAAGTCCTGATTAAATGGACCAATTGCCAAATGTCTTCTTGGTCAGGGATTTTCTTTTTGAAACTTGGCATATCGTCCCTTCCTATCAAGGATTTGTAGAAGATGGCACCATCTGACTGGTCTGCAAATGCTTCTGTGGTGAAATCACCAGCTGGTGTATCCAGTTGGGCAGCTTTTGTTCCATCACCAAGCCCTTCCTTGCCATGACAGGATTTGCAGTGCTTGTTCCAAAGCGCCAAGGCAGCTTTCTTGTCGAATTTGACAGGATTTTCCATGTTATTGTATTTGTCGGGCACGGGCCAAGGATCTGTGTCGCTATCACGGCTGATAAAGGACAATGCCAACAAACCTGTGAAGAGGAACATGGCAGCAAAAGCAATCTTATTTTTCATGATTATTTTATTTTAGACTTTAGACTTTAGACAATTAGATATTAGACGATATTGAATTTCTATATTACTGAATATTAAGAATTTATACGTTTTAATTATCTAACGTCTAATATCTAAAGTCCAGCTAGTATGATTCACTTAAGGTTTCACTTTATTGACGTTTTATTTATCATTATGCACAAGGTAGCAGGGTTAAAAATAACAAATACTGACAACAATCATTCTTTTGGGGTGACATTTTTACCCAGTTTATAAATCTTTGAAAATTGGAAAATGATATAGATCAAAATACCCCAAACCCCTATCAATATACTGTTTACAATAAGGATCAAAGAGAGGGGTGCATTTGCCCTAGCTGACCATAATTCCCTGGTCTCGTGTATTGGGTCAAATGAGACGGGAGTGCCCCAGGCAATGGTTTTCCTGATTTCAAGGTTGCCGAATTCCTCGTGCTCGTTCACTTGTGCAATCAAATTGAGGTTGCCATCCTTGTCGCCGGGAAAATCGCTTGGGAACTCGATGTGTACATAACCTTCTTCATCCGTGTATTCCAAGTCTTCGGATATAGGCAATGTGCCCAAGAGCCTTTTTATCAATACGCGTATTTCCACATCAGACGCAGGCAATACCTCTCCGGTTTCTTCATCGGGCGAGCCGACGAAAATACGGGCCCATTTTACAGAATCCTCTTCCTCCAATTCCAATTGCATCAAAGCCTTTTTTATATAAATCTCGTCTTCTTTATCCCTGAAACGGTCATTGTTTTCAATGGATGCGATATAAGTGGTCAGCAGGGAAGAATCAGTTAGGGCATTTTGATGCAGCACCAAGATGGCGTTGCCTTGGTCATTTGTCAATGTGCTGCCCAGCAGGTTTTCTTCGGCCATCAATTCCCTGTAGAAATTCACTTTTATGTTGCTGATCCGCTGGTACTTGCCCTCGATCTTTGATTTCACGGTGGCCACGAGTTGCTCTTGTTCCCCTAAGTTGAAATATTGAAGACCGATCCTCGCTTTTGCTTTTTTTCCGCTTTGTTGGGCAAATGCATTGAAAGAAGCAATGGAAAGGACGAGAGTCAGCCCAAAGACCCACCATAATGAGGGGTGGTTGAATGTGTTTATTTTAGGTGTTGTCATGGCCTTCAATGATTTTGTCTTGCTGAGAATGGCTTCCATCCTCATCAAGGTAACCGTAGTCCTCAGCCGTTTCCACAATAGGGACAACAGGGAACAAACGGACTAAAAAAGTGACGATCAACAATGCTCCTGCGAGGGTACCTGCCGTGATACACCACTCTGCTATTGTTGGGGAATAATGCTTCCACGATTCGGGGATCTGGTCTATGGGGATGAATGGGTGGGCCAAGGTCGGCACCACGATGAGAAACCTTTTGAACCAGGCGCCAACAATCACAAGGAGCGAAACGAGAAACATCGGGAAAGGCTTCCTGCCCTTTTTGAACATCAATACGACGATAGGTACCATCATGCCCAAAATCTGGATTGACCAGAACATTGGGGCGTAGGCGCCGGTAAAGAGTTCCATGATGTGCTCACTCTCAAATCCTTTCATTTTATAAGCAGGAACAAAATATTCGTTGATATTGAAATAAAGATAAACGAGAGAAAGGAGGACGAGGAGTTTGCCCATCTTGTCAAAATGTTTATCCGTGAAGTATTTGCCAAGGCCATAATGTATCCTAAAAACGTACATGGCCGCAATGACCGCCCCTGACCCGACCATGAATGCGCCCGACACAAAATAGGGGCCGAAGTTGGTGCTGTCCCAGCCCGGCCTCAGGGTGGTGGCAAAGAGCCAGGATGTAACGGTGTGGATGCCAAATGCTACCGGGATTATCACGATGGCCAATATTTTTACCGACTTTGCGAGTATCCTTTTTTGTTCAGTAGTATCCTGCCAATTTAAAGACAGGATGTCGTACAGTTTGTGCTGCCATTTTGGGATGCCGACCCATTTGTCGCGCATAAGTGCCAAATCGGGTAGCATGGTCAAATAAAGAAGCATTACGCTGATGAGCAAATAAGTACTGATAACTATTACATCCCACGTTATTGGTGATTGGATACGGGCGTAGAAAATGACGTTCAAAAACCTGTCTGGGCGTCCCATGTCAATGACTATGATAATGGCGGCGAAGACGATGGCCGCCACAGCTATCATTTCTGAAATCCGTGTGAGAGGGGTTCTCCATTTCACGTTGGATAGTTTGAGGATGGCACTAATAAGCGACCCGACCAGGCTGATGGCTACAAAAAACACAAAATTGGAAATGTAAATCCCCCACGTTGTATAATCCCGCATGGCCGTGACGACCAAGCCGTCCTGAAGCTGGCGGATGTAAAAGAACAGTCCGGTTGCGCTGATGAGCAGGAGCACTCCTACCCATAGTTTGCCCAGTCCTCCGAAAGACCTGGGCAGCAGATCATTTTGCAAAGCCTCGAAAGCTTGGTTTGTACTGGATAATATATTTTTCTGGCCTTTCATTATTATAATTTTTTTAAGAAGCGGAGGTTTCTTCCTCTTCAAATGGGAAAGCCCGGTTTACTGGCGGCAGGTAATAAACACGGGGTTTTGTACCAAAATCTTCCATCAACCTATAACCGGCCCGGTCTTCCAACAGCTGACTCAGGCGCAGCGTTTCTTCGCCATTGGAAACGGTGTCTTCGTTTTCATCCCCAAAATAAATAACACCATTGGGACACGCTGTCGCACAATACGGGATTTCACCCTTTCTCAATTTATCGGGGCAGAAATCACATTTTGAGACCGTCCCTTTTTTAGGGGGCACTCCTGTCTCAGGAGAATACGGCAGGGCAGCAACTTCAGGGGATATTTCAGGTTCACTCCAATCGAATACACGAGCAGAATAAGGACATGCCACCATGCAAAACCGACAACCGATGCAGCGGTCGGTGTCAATCAAAACAATTCCGTCCGTCCGCTTAAATGTTGCATCTACTGGGCAGACTTTTACACATGGAGGGTGGTCGCAATGGAAACAAGTAGTTGGCTGCCAATAGGGGGAAGACATCTCATTGTCCTGCATTTTGAGTACTTTGATCCATTCTTTTTCTGTTGGGAGATGGTGCATTTTTTGGCAAGCACTAACGCATTTCCGAGCATTGCCACATCTGGCCAGGTCAATTACCATAACGAATTTTCGGCCAAGGATGCCCTTTCTGGCTTCTTTTGGAGGCGCACACATAGGGCCACTGTATTCCAGAAGAATATCATTGTCTACTTCGATCAATTCGCCGTCTTGTGAAAGGAGTTTTATCTTTTTACTAATATTGTCGGATGCTTGGTCGCCACATGAACAAAGTGTACTTCCACAGGCAGCACCAGCTGTCGCCAGCACACTTAGTTTTATGAAATCACGACGATCATTTTCAGGTTTCTGCATGACAGGTTGTTTTGTTTAATTGAAATAGGGCAGCTTGCACGATAATTTTGATCCGTCAAATTTTCTTTGCCGGACTTGCCCATTTAAGAACTTCTTTGTTGCTGGCCTTTTGCCGATTGGTGGCCTGGTCGAGCACTGCTTTGTCCACCTCGACCATTCGGCCATCTGGAGTGAGCATTTTTACTTTTTCGGTGGGTTTGACGAGTTGTTGGGCGTCAGCTTTTCCGGCGGCCAATGCCGCTCCGCCCAGCAGGCTGAGGGAAAGGAACTTCCTGCGGGAGTTGTTTGATTTGCTCATTTTTCAAAAATGATTAGTGAATTAAATTGTGTCACAATTTAGGAGGTAACTTTAAGTTACCTCCTAAGTCACGATGAAATAATAAGTTGTCAAGTTTGGGTAGGTTATTTTGGTTTTAGTTTTCTTTTAAAAGAGGGAGTAATGTTAATACTATGACTGATTTTAAAAGGGAAATAAGATCAATAGAATCAGTCAAAGTTGACAACTTATTAATTCATCGTGACTTATTATTATTGTCTTAAAAATTCCAAAGTCGGATAATATTGAACCCGATCAATATTTCACCATCTCCGAAGTCGTTGCGGTTGAACATGTTGTTGCGTTGCGGTACGATGTTCGCGTAGTTGCCAACAAAAACCTGAAACTGGTGTGAACTGGAAACCATCTCCAGTCCAAAAGAAATGTTTGGATTTGGGTTGTTGGTCTTGTGCTCAGTAATAGGCTGGTCGTAATTGGCAATGATATTGATCGCCGAAGCAACTTTGTAGCGCCCGGAAACAGATACGGCAATGTGGTCATTTTCCATTTTGCCTTCTATCTCCTCCCCTGAGGTAATGAATGCTTCTACCATGTTGAAATGGGATAAGCTGCCTGCCACTTGCATGGAAAAATTATCAGTGACCTTCCTCGCTACCATCAACTGGTGGAAATAAGAATAACGGTCCGAGCTATTGAGGTAAGGCGTTTTTTCCATGTCCCGGGTATCAATGCCCATGTTTACATAATAGGTCAAATTGACAGGTGATCCACCGGAACGGCCTTGCTGAAGGAGGGCATATTTGGCAGAGAAATCCAGCATCATGTTGAATTTGGTAAGCCCAAAACCGACCATCAGTTTGTCGATAGGGACATAACCGAATCCGAGCCGGATATTGGATGGTGCGTACAGACCATACAAGTCATCGAGGCCATTTTCGACTGTCCCAAACCGGTGCTGGATATCGAATGTAAAAGTCCCTTTGTAAGATATAATGGCAGTTTGGTTATCTATCAGCCAATTGCCATCGAACATGTTTTTGACTGGACGAGTGTCATTTGCTGGCTCATCGTCCTGTCCTATCGCCGCATTGCCTATTGCTGCTACCAGTAGGCAGGCAAGCAGGTAGCGGAGAATGATGGAAGTTGTATTTTTCATCGGAAGATTTTTTTATTCAAGAACGGTAAAAAAATTAGTGATAATTTTTTCATCCTTCCCCTGTTAATTGTTACTCGCACCTTGCCTGATCCATGCAAGGACGAGGGAATTGTAGGCGGCATTGGCGCCATCATCTGGCATTGGGCTGTCCCGGTTTCCTTTCATCCACTGATATAGTTCACTGTTTTCGGGGAAAGTGGTATTGATATATCCGCCGCCGGTCAATGAATTATATGCATTTGCAGGTGTGAGATCTGGCTCTTGTCCTCCTGAATTGTGACATCCAGTGAAGCTACAGCTCTGATCGAATATAGGAAGGAGGTCATTGGCAAAACTGACTACTTCTGGCACGTCATCTGAAACTTTCAGATCTTCGGGCAACACATCGTCATAGTAACAGCCAGCTAGGAATGCTATCATCAATCCCATCAAAGAGGCACTGATCAAAATTTTATAATTCCTCATGATTAGGTTTTATTTTTTTGATTAAGAAAAGGTAGTTTGAATAAAAAAGAAGCCAGCTCGAAAGCTGGCTTCAAGTTGTTTTATTCAAATTTGAGAATCAGGTTTGGTTTTATTGCGTGGGCAACTGATGCATTGTCGAAAACACCTATGCCGAACGGTTGATCCTCCAAAGAAGTGAAATCAATATCTACTTTCTCTGTATCGCCAGTACTGAGTTTGCGCTTGATTTCAAGAACCCAGCCAGAGCCAGTGTATTTTCCTTTCCCAGCTATGTCTCCACGGTTGCCGACAAATGGAGTATTGTAGATGCTTGGGATACCTCTTGAGCCTACTGTTGCGCCCATGCGCTGGAAATCCGTGTCGGTATTCGGGTCAATAGTGCCGCCATCGTAGGTGAGGATACCATTTGAAGATACGCCAGTTACCAATTTGGCTGTGCCTGCGTCAATTTCAGGTTGGGTTATCCAGTAGTAGAATTCCCTGTTGGGGATAACGTATTTTGGTACTGTGACCAGGTCGCCAGTTCCGTTGAGGGCTAGGTCTTGCTTATTGTTAGAATATCCGCCAGATTCTTTCGGGTCACCGTGACGTCCATTCGGGGTCACATCATCTTGGTGCTGGTCGTCCAACTGTGACCATTCATTCATACGTACACTTTTCCAGTGCCACATATCAATCCTTTCTCCAGGCGCATTGGTGTAGTGGCGGGCTAGCCCGTCAGATTCACTCAGGTCGGTGTGGCAGGAAGTCCAGCAAGTTGATTTGTCCCAATCGGCCACGGAATTTTCGACATTCCATAGGAAAGCAAATTTGTCCTCATAAAATGGCCGCCGGGTCATTTGCCCATTGGCGTTGAAAGTAGGGTATTTGCTTTCCTGTTTCCACAATTTGGTTGCAGGATCAAAATACCAGGTCTCCCGGTCGAAGTCACGTGCGTTGTCGTCCCATTCGGCGAGGAAATAAATATAATCGTTGTCATAGACAGAACGCAAGGTTACATTGTACTTTTTGCCTACAAATCCATCAAAGCGACCACCGGTCGGATCGGGTACTTTTGTTACGGTCTCTAGAGCAACTGCGTCATCCCATACGGCGTCAATAGAGCCGTCGATAGTAGGAGCGGTCGTCACTTTTTTTGCAATCAAATCAGTTTGATTGACGGTGACGTTCCCGTTGATAAATTCATCGAGTTCCTGATCGTCGTGGGTACAACCACCAAAATAGAGAGTGACCCCTACGATGGAGAACATAATGAATGTAAGCCAGAATTTACGATGTTGATGTGTCATGATTGGAAATTTTAATAGTTAGAATAACTGGTACCTTTCTCTTCAATATCGAGGTGGGAATGACTGAAGTTTATCGCTGTGATATTTATGCTGATATTTCTTTTGTCATTTCAGGGTCAAAATTATCAATAGCAAGCGGTGGTAATAAATGATGATAGTCAGTCCGGCACATGACAGTTATCATCATAAAATTATTTCCTAGAAAACTTGTAATTCGCAAGGTGTTTTAAGCGACAAATCCATTTTGCCTTTTCCATGTACATTTGCCGGAAGTTGGAAAATGGCTTAAATCCTATGAGAGGAATCAGGGGTCAGGAGTCAGGTTGGTAAGGTTAATCATTTCCCCTAACCGATGTTTTTTTTGAAAAAAATGATACCATGCCCCAATCTTTACCTGACCCCTGATTCCTGACCCCTTAATAGTAATACCCATTTCACATTTTTACCGTTAGATCAAAAAACATTCTTCGCTCATGTTCTGTAATTGCTGATTTGATTTCCGAAATTTCAGGCACTTTGAAAAAAGGCTATTGCACAAGCCGTAGTGCAGCCCACGGGCAATTTCGGAAATCTCACGAGAAAGCAACTAGCGAGATTTCCGAAATTCGCCCTGAATTTAATATGTTCGCCAGGCTTGACCTCTGCTCTGGTCTGACTGAAATTTCGGAAATCAGCGAACAGGGAACATGAGCGACATTCTTTCTCAAAGCGATAATTTTATATGAAAAATTGCCTACTCACAATTCTGCTTATATCGTCATTCACACTTGCAGCCCAAGATCAAAAAGCACTTTTGACAGGTACCATCAACGACGCCCTTTCCGACGAACCTGTTGATTTTGTTACCGTTTATGTCAAGAATGCAACGACCGCTTCCGAATCAGACGAAAAAGGGAAGTGGCGATTGGAAGTTCCTGCCAATCAACGGTTTATCCTTGTTTTTAGCAGGATTGGATACAAGGAGACATCCATTGATGTGGAGCCATTGCCAGCCAATGCCCGCCAGCAGATTGACATTGCATTCCCACCTGAAGACGCGAGCATTGAGGTGATTGTAAAAGAAAGTCGCATCGAGCAGGGTGGGATGATCCGGGAGGATATGTCGCAAATGATCCTGCTGCCTTCCACCACGGGCAACCTTGAATCTGTGCTGCCGCACATCGCCCTTGGCACGAGCAGTGGGAGTGGGGGAGAGCTGACCAGCCAATACAATGTCCGGGGTGGCAATTATGATGAAAACCTGGTGTATGTAAATGATTTTGAAATCTATAGGCCGCAGTTAATTCGTGCCGGCCAACAGGAAGGATTGACTTTTCCCAATATTGATTTGATCCAAAGCCTGACCTTTTCTTCTGGAGGTTTTGAAGCCAGATATGGCGACAAGCAGTCGAGTGTGCTGGACATTCGGTATAAACGACCAGAGCGGTTTGCGGCAAGCATGAGCGCAAGTATGCTGGGTGGTTCTGGCCATATAGAAGGAAGTTGGCAACCAGGGGCGGACAAATATAAAAAGCTGCGCTATCTCATTGGTGGCCGCTATAAAACGACCAAATACTTGCTTGGCACATTGGATGTTACAGGCGAATATGCACCCAATTTTGCTGACATCCAGGCTTATGTCACTTATGACCTGAACAGAGAATGGCAACTTGGTTTTTTGGGCAATTACAACCGCAGTGAATATTTTTTCAAACCTGATACCCGAAGTACTGCTTTTGGCCTAATTAACTTTGCACTCGAACTATTTTCTGTTTTTGAAGGGCAGGAGGTAGATGACTTCACCAATTCACTTGGGGGTGTTTCATTGACCTATTTACCTGAAAGGGAAAAGAACCCTCTTTTTGTAAAATTTCTCGCCTCGACCTATCGCAGCGACGAAAACGAACGGTTCGACATCATTGGGAGGTACAGCCTCCGACAAATAGAATCCAGCCTTGGCAGCGATGATTTTGGTGAAGTGATTGCAGAATTGGGAACTGGCACCCAGCACCAATTCGTCCGTAATTTCCTTGATGCACGAGTGACTAATGTTGAAGTGAAAGGAGGCATCGAATTCCAAAAGGGGAAAGAGGAAAATGGAGACCCTGCCACCAAGAGCCATTTCTTGCAGTGGAGCACAAAATACCAGCGAGAAGATATCGACGACCGGATCAATGAATGGGAACGCCTCGATAGCGCGGGTTATTCGCTTCCTTTTGATACGCTGCAGCTGCAGGTTTTTAATGTTTTGAAAACACAGAACAGCTTGGGTTCAAATCGCATAAGTGCTTATTTACAAGACACTTACACTTGGCGTAGGGACAGTGTCGGGGAAATAAAGTTCTCCCTTGGCGTGCGGGCCAGTTATTGGGACTTGAACAAAGAAGCGACTTTCACGCCCCGTGCTCAATTATTATACAAACCATTGAATGGAAATAAGGATATTTCATACCGCTTGGCAGCTGGGCTTTATTATCAACCGCCATTTTACAGGGAGTTGCGTCGATTTGACGGCACGGTCAACCGCAACGTGAAAGCCCAGAAGTCCGCGCATTTTGTCGGAGGCCTCACCTATGACTTTTTTATGGGACGCATCAGCCCAACCAAATTCCGGCTCATCGTGGAAGCTTATTATAAACAACTCTGGGATGTGGTAAGCTATGAAATTGACAATGTACGTATCCGCTATTCCGGTGAAAATGATGCAACTGGTTATGTGGCTGGATTGGACTTGAGGCTCAATGGGGAGTTTGTCCCAGGCGTGGAATCCTGGTTCAACTTATCATTTTTGCAGGCCAGGGAAAGCCTGGATGATGTTCAGCACAAAGACCGGGAAATTGGTTCGGTAGAGGGAGTAGAGGTTGACTTTGTGCCCCGTCCAAGTGATCAGTTTATGCAGTTCTCTACTTTCTTTCAGGACTACCTGCCGATGAACGATGCCTTTAAAATGAACCTGGGTTTTACTGTGGGAACAGGATTGCCCTACGGTATTTTGGGCAACAACCGGGAATTTCGCAACTCTTTCCGTTTCAAGCCATATCACCGAGTGGACATCGGATTTTCTTTCCGTTTATATGATGAAAACAAGCGGGCAGAAAAACCCAAACACCCATTCCGTTTCACCAAAGCATCCTGGTTGAGTTTGGAAATCTTCAACTTGATGGAAGTGCAGAACGAAGCTTCCCGCACCTGGATCAAAACGATTTTTGAACAGCAGTTTGCCATTCCGAATTATCTGACTTCGAGGAGGGTAAATTTGCGGTTTAGGGCGGAGTTTTAAAAGTTATGAGTGATGAGTTATGAGTTATGAGATAGTGATGCCCAAAATTACTTATGCTTCAATCAATCATCAATCATCAATCACTACTCCCCTTTAAACTCCGCTCGCCTCTTTCCCACAAATGCCGCAGCTCCTTCCTTCACATCTTCCGTCCCCATCAAATAGCCAAATTCTTGTACTTCTTTTGCAAATCCATCTTCATCAAATTGAAAATAGGCATTGACAGCTTCAATGGTTTTGGTAATGGCGAGCGGACCTTTGGTAGCTATTTTTTGGATGATTTCTTTTGCAATAGCGACTTCCTCCCCATGCGGGACAACGTGGTTGGCAAGTCCGAGATTTTGGGCTTCTTCTGCGCCGATCATATCCCCTGTGAGTAGCAGTTCCATAGCTTTTCCTTTGCCAATGAATTGGATCAAACGCTGACTACCGCCATACCCAGGTAAAAGGCCAAGGGTGGCTTCAGGTTGTCCGAATCTCGCTTTTTCGCTGGCAATGCGCAAATGGCAGGACATTGCCAATTCGCAACCTGCTCCCAACGCAAAGCCGTTCACTGCGGCAATCACAGGTTTGGCAAACCGCTCGATGCTGAAAAAAATGTCATGGCCACGTTTGGCCATCTTAGCGCCCAGGTTGTCATCCAAACCTTCAAATTCTTTGATGTCTGCGCCTGCGGCAAATGCTTTCTCGCCAGCACCCGTGATGATGATCCCTTTGATGCCAGTGCGTTTTGGGGCATCTGCTTCAAAGAATAATTTCAACTCCAACATAGTCGGGGTATTCAGGGCATTCAATGCTTTTTCGCGGTTCAAGGTGACGATGAGAATACCGTCTTCTTCAGAGATAAGTAGGTTTTTGTAATGCATTTTATAATGGTTCTAAATGGTGAATGGTGATCGGTGAATGGTGAATGGTGAATTTGTACAGTCCTTGATTTATTCACTATTATTCATTCACCATTAAAATCAAATGATAATTCCACAGCCCACGTTTCCACCCTTTGTATTGTGCAAACCCAGTTTTATAGTGGATTTTTGAAAAATGGGTTGCATCGTGAAACAGGTTGTACCATTTAGTTCCAATCATGCCCAACCAGGCGAAGCGGTAATAGCGTTTGATGGAAGGGATGATTTCCGTGGTGACATTCCGGTTTAGGGCGATTGCGAAGTTATGCTTTTTACCTAATTTCTCTAGTTCAATGGTTGAGAGAACATCTGACATGGCCCAGCCATTGAGCATGGTCTGCATGACAGGCGTTTCTGCTATTTCCCAATTCCCAACTTTAAATACATCTGCCAACAGCAGTCTTCCGCCAGGTTTTAACACTCGTTGCATTTCATTGAAAAACAAGGACTTGTCAGCAGCCGTCTGCATACTTTCTATTGCCCATACTACATCGAAATGATTGTCAGGGAAATCGGTACGGGTATAGTCCATTTCCAAAAAATGGACGTTGTTTGAGACGCCATTTAGTTTAGCAAAACCAGTGGCAGTTTTCACCTGCCGTTTGCTTAAAGTAATACCAGTAACTTGACAGCCATGTTTTTTAGCTATAAAAACAGACGAGCCTCCCACGCCACAACCAGCGTCAAGGACTTTATCATTTTTAGAAATATTTCCCAACAAGGTGAGTTGTGCGTTGGTATTGAGGATGGCTTCGGAAAGGGATTTTGTACATTCATCCCATACGCCATAATGCAATCCCATGCTGTTCTCCATTTTCCACCACTGCCGATAATGGGTTTCGGTGTGGTCATAATAGCTGATAATATCCTGGTTGGAGAAGGGCAAGGGTGGTGATTTTGAGTTTTTGAGTTTTTGAGTTTTTGAGTCTCAATAAACTTAGAAACTCAGAAACCCAAAACTACTTCATGAATTCTTTGAAATTAGTCGAAATGCTAAGGTGGGTTTGGCCTGACCCAAGATGGGTGATGCCTTGGCCGAAGTCAATACGGAAGCGGTTTATTTTCATGCCGACACCAAAACTGAACCCAGCAAGACTTCTTAAATTCCTGACAGCCAGTTCTTTGCGATTCAAGTGATTGTAACCGATGCGAACCCTGAAATTATCTTTTCGACCAAACAAGAACTCTCCATTGACGATAAAATGTCGGGAAAAATTATCCATGAAATTGTTGTCGCTGGCATTTGGATCGTCCCCGAAAAAAAATATATCTTCCTCTGAGTTGGGGTCATCATATAGGATGTTCCATTTGTCGAGGTACCGATAAATGACGGAAAAGCGGAAAGGCAGGTGTTTCAATCTCTTTGAAATACCAAGTTGCATTTCGAAGGGGACCGGCTCGCTATTCCCATCGGTGTATGAACTTAGTTGAGTACCGATATTTTTCATCACCAGTGTGACGTTGACCTGACTAGCGGTGTCGTGGAAGATGGCCGCAAGATCAGCAGTGATGCCGGTAGAGTTATAACTTTCAAAGCTGGACGTGATGAATTTCATGTTAGCACCCACCGATAAACGTTCGTACAACTCTTTACCAGCTCCTACTGTAAAGGCGTATTCACCAGCGTTGAACTGACCTGTTATATTGCCTATTTCGTCGGTAGCCTGGAAGTCGCCATATGTAATATATTGAATTCCACCATGCCAGGTCAAGTCCCATTTTTTTGCATAATGACCATAGCTAACATAGCCATGATTAATGTCGGCTAAATAAAAATTGTTACCGAAACTAATCTGGCCATTCATGGATGGGTTGAGTAAGGAAGGATTGGCAAATGCCAATGTAACGTCGTCGTCTCTTACAGTGATGAGGTTACCGCCAAGCGCCGTGACGCGTGCGGAAGGGGAGAGGTTCAAAAATTCAAATACATTGTCGCCGCCTGTTACTTGTGCCTGAATATTTTGGAACAGGAAAAAACTGAGAATAACAAAACCAGTAAAGTATTTTTTCATAAAAGTTCAATGTCTTTGAGGAATGGAAAATTTTAAAAATTAATTTATAATAATGTCGTGGTCAATGATTTCATTCACCATTCATTGCGATTTTTTCTTGATTTCCGCCAATCGTTTTATACGCTCCAAATCCACCTCAATATCACCTTCACCTTTGCGCCATGTAGTTGCGCAGACGCCATATTCGCAGATCATCTTTTCAGATAATTCGCCATTTTCATCATGGATTAACAATTCGCCTTGTTCGTTTTCGCCATTGATATAATTCCCTTCTGTATCAAGTTGGCCATTGGGGTGGTATTCTTTAAATGGACCATTTTCATTGTTTGCTGAAAAGGTGACTTCTTCGCGGAGTTGGCCGTCTTCGTACCAACGATACCATAATCCTGTCATTTCATTATTGACATATTGTCCCTCGTTTGACAATTGACCTGTGGGGAAATATTTTTGGTAAAGGCCCTCATAAACCCCATTAATGTGGTTTTCAACGTAATCCAATTTGCCATTTTCAAAATAAACCCTGCTTTCTCCGTTCAGGACATCGTTTGTATAATTTCGTTCTTCGAGGACTTGTCCGCTGGCATAATAAGAGAAATAGGCCCCATGCTTTGCGAAGGAATCTTTTTTCCGGTCATATTTTTCCAACAACACGCCATTGTCATCTTTGTTTTCAATGGTTTCGGTATCGCTGCACCCGCTGGCTAGGGAACTGACAAGGAATACATATAAAAGGATTCGCATGATTTGCTTTATTTCAGACCCAAACGGAACGGGCGTTTTGTGTCCAGATTTTAGAAATTGTTGATCTTATTAATAATTAGCAAATAAACGACTTTTTTGGATGGGGAGTATTTGGGTTGAATACCTGATGATGTAGGTTTGTTTATCCCTAAAATGCAAGAAATGGCCGTGGCGAAATTTGCAATGCAGGCAGGTAAAATATAGCTTTACTATCAATTTTAAAATTTGAACATGCTCTAACATTCAGGTTCAACTACAAGAATGGATTTACAATGGTCAGCACTTTTTCAATAACCTGTCCGTGCTGCATATCCTCGGAATAAAGCTTAGTGCAACTGCACTCAAGGGCAGCAGCAACAATGAGACTGTCGTAGAAAGAAAAACCATAGCGTTCGGCTACATCACATGCTTTTTTGATTGAAGAGGTAGTATTGGTCTGCACTATAAGATTAGCTTCCACTTCATCAAGGGCGGAGCGGACAGCCGACCAGTCCAGGTTAAATTTTTTCCGTAAAATGTTGACAAACTCTTTCTGCACCTGTGTGCTGATGACAGCATTTGGCAGGTTGGAAACGGCCAAAGCTTTGTTCTGTTTGACAGGTTCGGACACAGCGTAGCAGTATATCAGCACATTTGTATCAAGGAAAACCTTATCTTTCATTGGCTTGGTCACGGTTGAACTTATAACCTCTGGTATCCAATTGGATGGCAGAGAAGGATTTTGATTTTTTGGAACCTTTGGCTTTGGCTTTGGCCTCCTCAATCACAAAAGCAATTATCTCAATCTCCTTGCCCAGGAATTCATCGGGCAATTGCAAAGTGAGGTTTTTCTGGTCGGCAGTAACGATGGTTCGTATCATATCAGTTAAAATTAAGGGGCTGTTACGTTTAAATAAAGGAATCAATTGCAAGGAAGGGTGTCAAAAATCCCAACAAGTCCTTGACCTTTTCCAAATGCTGTATCGCAGGTCCTTGCATTCATGCAAAAATAGGGAATAAGCAAACTTTTACCAATTTTGAGGAAACACCATAGAAAAACGAGGACTGCTCCAGCAGTTAAAAGCAGAATGATATGCCTGGCATAGTTGCCCAAGCCGGTCGGAGAAGGCCTGCTTGCTCGTTAAAAGCTCCGCTTTTATACGGACAAAAGTGGTGGCTTCTGGCCGAAACAGCAGCCCATGCCAACGGCATAGCCTATCTTAGCCCTGCCGGGCTTTGCAGTCGCAGACTGCTTGTGGCTGGCTTTCAGGTTGCGTTGGCGCTAAACTTGAAAGAACGACTGGTGGCGGTTGGGGGCATACTTGGCACTACGGGGTTTACCATTTGTCCGGTTTGTTTGGTCGCAAAGGTAAAAAGGAGCGGCGGTATTTTTGGACAAAAAAAAGTGCTAGCAGAACGGGCGTCCCACAAGCACTTTCATCCCGCATTGAACTGCGCTGTCATTTTTCAGCACATAAAATTGCAGAGCTGACGCCAATCCGGGCATTCAAAATCGGAGCCATGCTCCTGTTACTGCACCACCAACCTCCCCGTCCCCGCCAAAGCGCCGTCCACGGTCAATTTAAATATATATATACCGGAGGGCAGCCCGTCGCGAGACAGCAGCAGTTTGTTCCCATCGAATATTTTATTGGCCACCAATGTTCCCATGGTATTATAGAGCGATAGTTCGGCATTTCCGAAAAATATATTTTTGATGGAAATGATTGTTTGCCTGTCGAAAGGATTGGGAGAAACGTTTATTTCCAGGCCCGGAAAAAGAGGGTTTTCCACAGCGGTTATTTCAAAATAATTTTCACCGATCTTATGTTTGGTCGTATTGGTGATGACGGGGTCGTTGAAATCAAAATATATGGCCACATTGTTTTCGATGACCGTGCCCAAGGGCAGGTTGGGTTTTTGGCCTATCCTGAATTTCACAAAACCGTGCGATGCGGCCTCGTTGACATTGCTGTCGGGGAGGAGGATGTGGTCAAAAGTAAATTGCAGTGTGTCGCCCAAAATATCTACAATATATGGATGGCTGCTTGCGCCGGGGCGGAAAGTTGTGAAATCCAAATCGGAAGATATGGCGTCTTTCACCACCACCGTAAAGGCCGTGTCCGTACCCGTATTTTGAAACCGGATATGGTATTCTATATCCTGTCCCCTTTCGATAAGATGCTCGTCGCCATATCCTTTTGGGAAGCCCCGTTTGTCGTTGGGGTCCCAAGAGCCGACCACTTCTTGGCAATCAATGGAAACAAAGGGGTCGGCGTCGTCTTCAGGAAATTGCGTGACGAAGCCCGTGCTGAACGTACCGTTGGCGTTGGTGCCGCAGCCCTCTAAGGCTACCGAAGGCATTGAAAGCCCGGGGTGGTTGGCTACCTGCATGGCCTGCAAAACATAAGTGGAGCCGTTTGCAGCCAGTTCTATGTCCATGCTTTCACTACTGCCCAGCAAGAATGTTTCCGGGTCGGCCATCAGCACCACTTCATCTTCGATGATGATATAGGTGCTGGGGACGAGCATATTTTCGTCCCCGATATTTTCAATGGTGAAAACAACATCGCCGCCTGTGCAGTTTCCGGTCACCTGTACGGAAGCGCCCGACCAGTTGGCATTGTCCGCCGCGCAAAGGCTGTCGGGAAATATATGTGCTTCGACGCAAAGCGTTTGTCCGACCTCGGCGTCGCAAGATATATTTGTATAAATATTGACAGTGCCACATTGGTTGACATCTAAATTGCCGAGGTCGAATGTATAGGTGTTGCCATTTTGTGCCGATATGGCAACAGAGGCAGAATCAACGCCTACCAAAGAATCGAATGTTATTTCGACAAAAGCGTTTTCCGCGGTGGCAGTTCCCGCATTGCAATAATGCAGGTAATATACATTGTCGAAGCACCTGCGGAGAAATGGCGCAGAAATATCAACGGTCAGGTAAGGACAAAATGCAACCGCGCTGCCGGGGAAATCAACGGTATATATACTGTCGGCATTGACAATATCGAGGTTCACAATTCCCGTGCAGTTTTCCTGCCACAAGGGGTTGGGCGGGAAGACCTCTATATCATAGTTGCCGAGCGGGAGGTCGAGGGCATAAAGGCCATTTATTCTTGAATACGCATAATATTCACCGCTGCCCGAAACCGCTTTTATTGTCCAGCCATACAATCCCGTTTCGGCCATATCGTTTGCACAATTCCCGTTTTCGTCAAATTTGACCTGACCGCTCAAAGAGGGGTCACATGCTCCTGATAAATCATTGCAAAAAGATGCAAAGTCACCACCGCCGGGCAAGCCCGGGTTGCCGGAAAAATAATAATCAATGTTGCAAAAAACTTCATAACTAATTGGGAAACAACCGGACAATTGATTTCCTGACAAATAAATCCCAGTCAGGTTTGACAAATTGGACAGTTCTACGGGCAGCTCTCCCGACAAGTTGTTGTTGCTTAAACTTAAACTTTCCAGGCCGGACAGGTTGCCAATCTCGGCGGGTATCTCACCCGACAAGTCGTTGGTGCTTAATCTCAAATTCTGGAGGCTTTCCAAATTGCCAACTTCGACGGGTATCGTCCCTGTTAGCAGATTGGCCGCTAAATTCAATGTTGTCAGGTTAGATAGATTGCCGATTTCAGCGGGTATCCCTCCCGACAATTCGTTGATGCTAAAACTCAAATTCTGGAGGTTTTCCAAATTGCCGATTTCAGCGGGTATCCCGCCCGACAAGTCGTTGCTGCTTAAATCCAAATTCTGGAGGTTTTCCAAATTGCCGATTTCAGCGGGTATCGTCCCTGTTAGCAGATTGACCCTTAAATCCAATGTTGTCAGGTTAGATAGATTGCCGATTTCAGCGGGTATCCCGCCCGACAAGTCGTTGTGGGTTAAATACAGCCACACCAAATTGTTCAAATTAAATATCTCAAGGGGTATCCCGCCCGACAAGTCGTTGGTGCTTAAATTCAAATTCTGGAGGTTTTCCAAATTGCCGATTTCAGCGGGTATCGTCCCTGTTAGCAGATTGACCCTTAAATTCAATCTTGTCAGGTTAGATAGATTGCCGATTTCAGTAGGTATCGTTCCTAATAGCATATTGCCCGCTAAATCCAATGTTGTCAGGTTAGATAGATTGCCGATTTCAGCGGGTATCCCGCCCGACAATTGATTGGAGACTAAACTTAAACTTTCCAGGCCGGACAGGTTGCCAATCTCGGTGGGTATCCCGCCCGACAAGTCATTGAAATCTAAATTTAATTCAGTCAAGGTGGCGGGCAGGTTGCCGATTTCCGGGGGTATTGTCCCTGTTAAGTTGTTGCTAAACAGGGATAAAGAAGTGATCTCGCCCTCTGCATTGGTATTGATCCCAAACCAAGTGGAAAGGGCTTGCCCCGGTACCAGCCAATTGGTGTTGTTTGTCCAGTTGTCCCCGTCGGTAGCATTGTAAAGGGCAACGAGGGCCAGTGAATCCTGTGCTTCAAGCCTCGGCAAAAAAAGCGCGGATACAGAAAAAAGAAAAATGAAAAAAGACTTGTTCCGTAGGTTAAATTTTTTACTCATGGTCAGCATTGTTTTGATTCAGCTATTGCCTTCCGTGCCAAAGTACTTGTGTGCCGGGAATGGCCGTTGTGAGAACATTGAAATAAACATTTGTTTTGACAGTACAAATTTGACCAATGTTCCTCCAGCAATCAAATACAATTTTACACATTTGTACACCCCGCTGGGCATGGCAAGGCTTCTTTATTTTTTTGTAAAACATTGTTATTCAGCGAAGTTCTGCTTGTCTGGCCATGTTTTATGGCTATAATATTTATGTTTGTACAAATATTCAAGTAGATATACCATGACAAAAACTTTCGTTTGGGAGACAATCAGCAGTTTTTCCGGCCAAGAAATTTCCAAATTCGGCAGGTTCCTCGCTTCGCCGGCATTCAACCTGAGGAAAGATACGGTGAAACTGTACGGGTTTTTGGCCGCTGCAAAGTCAAGGGGAAATGGGGGCGTATCGAAAAGGGAAGCCTTTTCCCATGTTTTTCCCGGGGCGGAATACGAGAGCCAAAAACTGCGGCTGGCCATCAGCAGGCTCAACAAGGTATTAGAAAAATTTTTGATAATGGAAGAAGTGGAAAACACGCCTTTTGAAAAAGAAAGGTTGTTGGTGGCTGCATGCCGGAGAAGAAAACTGGGCAGGAATTTCCGCAAGGCCATGAATTATTCCTTAAATACAACCGACAGCCAACCATTGCGGAATTCGGATTATTATCAGGCAAGATATTTTTTGGAATACCAGAACTATCTGCACATTTCCGAAACGGGAAAGAAAAAAGATTTGAACTTCAAAAACATGGACCGCAACCTCACCCTTTCTTTTGCAAGCACAAAACTCCGGCTGGCAAGTTTTTCACTTTCCCTGCAGGCAGTATCGGGCGATGAGCATGAAATACTGCTGCTCAACGAACTGATGGAACTGGCCAAACAGCCCCCCTATAATGAGGCCCCTTTTATTATGGTGTATTTCCATTTTATAAATTTATTTAAAACCGGCACGGAAAAAGAATTCGAGGATTTTAAAAATATACTGTTCCAGTGCGCGGACAATTTTACCGACGAAGAATTCCGGGATATATACCTTGCCGGGCTGAATTTTTGCATCAGGAAAATAAACGACAACCAAAAGGCTTTTTTTTATGAAGCACTTGACCTGTACAAAAAAGGGCTTGAACTGGAATTGCTCCTAGACAACGGAAAAATTTCCAGGTCCACGTTCAACAATATTATCGGTATCGCCCTCCGCATTGACGAGCCTGACTGGGTGGGGGAGTTTATTAATAATTATAAAAAATACCTCGCCCCCCCGCACAACGTTACCGCTTATAACCTCAATATGGCTCGCCTCGAATTTGTCAGGAAAAATTACCGCAAGGCACTGTCCCACCTCCAGCTCGCCGATTACGACGACCTGCTCAACCACATGAACGCCAAGGTCTTGCAGGTAAAGATTTATTATGAACTGGACGAGTTTGAATCCCTCGACTCGCTGCTCAAATCCATGCGCATGTTTATACGGAGAAAGAGGAATATCGGCTACCATTATCAACTATGGAAAAATATTATCCGCTATACCATGAAACTGTTGAAGGTCAACCGCTATGATAAAAAAGCCGTCGCATCACTTGAACAGGATATTCAAAAGGAAGAACTCCTGCCCGAAAAAGAATGGTTGTTGGAGAAATTGTCGGAACGCTGAATTAAACTGTTGTGCTAAGTATATCCCCAAAAAGCAGAAGTTGTTGCAAGATTAGCGCAGCGTATCTTGCAACGGCCCATCTGGCGGTCTGCGACCGCCAAGCCCGGCAGGGCTGTTTTTCGGGTGTTGCAAGTTACGCTTAGGCTAAACTTGCAATAACACGGAAATAAATGGCGGCTTTGAGCTGCAGTATTTTGTTTTGACATACATCGGCCAAAGGCCGATCCTTTGGTTCGTGTACGACGGAACGTCGTAACGAGCAGGCAAGTCGTAACGAACAGGCGAACAGGTCAAACCAATCTAAAGGCGCCCTGCTTGAATACTCATCCAGTTTCCCTACTTTTGCAGCTTTCGATAATGGAAAACCAACCTAATACTTGCACAGATTTATGGATAAGATAAAATCCATTTTAAAGGAAGCCTGGCTGTTTGTTTCCGGCGGTTTTTTCCTGACCAATTTTGCAAAAATGCTGGGCCTGTTGATTTTGCTATTCCTGATGACCAATTGGTGGTTGAGGTGCTATACCAATCATGGCGAATCTGTGCAAGTAGATGATTTTACAGGCATGCATTTGTCTGACGCTGAAAGAAAAGGTCGCAATAAAGGTTTCAGGTATGAAGTGATTGATTCGGCCTGGATGGAAGGTAAGCCAAGCGGGTTGATTATCAACCAGAATCCTAAACCGCTTTCAAGGGTAAAAGAAGGGCGAAAGATATATGTAACGGTCACGGGAAATCCAAAAACGATATTGTTGCCTTTGTTGTCAGAGAGCAGTTACGACTTTGAACAATTCAGTAAGCGACTGGAAATCCGATATGGGATAAAGGCAAAAATTAGGGAACACGTCTATGATCGCAAACAAGCAGAAAATACAATTCTTTATTTATTCTATAATGGGAATAAAGTAACGGATGGTGATATTCGGAAAGGATTTAAAGTCCAGGAAGGATCTACCTTGGAATTTGTCATTACTGAAAGGAAAACCAATGAGATGAACATACCCGATCTCGTTTGCATGGGATTTGATGCAGCGGATTTTTTGATCAGTTCCTATAACCTGAATATTGGACAAGTGTTTGAAGATGCCACGGTGATTGATCGGAACACCTCTTATGTTTACAAGCAGGACCCTCGTTTTGAGGAAGATGGAATTATCAATATGGGGGCACAGATCAATATTTGGCTGACACAGAACCAACCGGTAGATTGCCTGGATGAGGATTGACGTGGCCAAAACCAAACAAACATCTTATAGCAACAAAATTATTGATCCGTCGTTTTTTGCAAAGTCAAAACACACGAAAGCCAAGTGGCTATTAAATTTCAGAACATTAGACATGTAGATGTTAGACATTAGAATTTTAAAATAAGCGAAATTATTTTTACGTCAAACTATCTATTGTCTAACGTCTATGGTCAAAAGTCCAATTACAGAAGAGAACTGTTACTGAATTCAAACCCAATGAGATTATTTTATACCGTTTTTTTTCTTTTACTGACCGCTCCGATTTTTTCCCAACAACTTCAATTTGCACCAATCCAGGGAAATCCAATTTTACGAAGCTATTCCGCTCAAAAAACCTCCGAGAACGCTGAGTTTGTCGAAAGGCTTACTGGAGTGGATCCCCGTAACGAATTGGACAACAGGAATTTGGTTGAATGTCCTCCACCGATTCCGCTCGGATTTAATATTGTCGTTTCAGGAACGGAGACCATGTTTGAAGTTGACACCTTTGGTTTTGGTAAAAGCGGAGAGCCAGGATTTCTGAATTTGGTAGGTGGCCCAGGCTTCAATTTTGGACAAGTTACACTCCCAGATTCTACCATAAACTTTGCATACACCGCTGATGCTGGTCTTTCTGGCATCAACAGCGATACTATTCTGATTGAATTTGAGGAGCCTGGAAACACGGACACCATATTATTGATAATGACGGTGATAAGGGCTGGCAAAACAATTATTGCAGACCCCATTACCATTGACCCTAGTGAGGTTATCCAATATTGTCTCGACAACGAGTTGGGCTTCCCAGCCCCCATGTCCTGCACACAGTTTGCCGACTGCCCAGATGGGTACGATGGCGACGGTGGGCGGAATGTTCATTTCAGGTCTTATTCTTTTCCCGACACCTGCATTGTTTATTATGCCAATCGTTTTCCAGGCACCGATACGGTTTGTGTGGAAATCTGTGATGAAATGACGGTCTGCGATCTTTTTAAAATTCCAATTACAGTGCGGGGCGACACGCTTAAGATTAGCCAAGCCAATCCGTTTTTTGACGATTTTTCAAATACGGATGGCCGATTACCTTCTCCAGACTTTTGGTTGGACGATGATGTTTTTCTGAATTCCACATTAGCCAAAAATCCACCATCGGTCGGCTTTGTCACTTTTGATGGATTGGATGAGGGTGGTACACCATATGACCTTATTAATGGAGGTGTGGGCGATATACTTACATCAAAGGCCATTGACCTATCTTCTTTCAATGCTGGAGACGATGTGTTCCTCCGGTTCTTTTTTGCTCCCAAGGGTTATGGCCAAGGGCCTGAAATTGAGGATATATTTAATGTCGAATTCAGGAACAACCAAAGGGAATGGGTAGAAATGACCAGCTTTGAAGGAGTTGATACATTATTGCTCTCTGATGTGCCAGATTTTAATTTTGTTGCTATTCATTTAGATGACCCTTCCTTTTTTCATGGGGCATTCCAGTTCAGGTTCAAAGCAAGGACTTCGCCGGGAGGTTATGGCGATTGGTGGCATTTGGATTATGTGCACCTTGGGAATGGATCAACGGACGTTAACAACTTCCCTGATTTTTCATTTGCCACCCAGCCAACTTCATTTTTGAAAAATTACACTTCTTTGCCATTGCAGCATTTGAAAGCCGATTTGGATGGAGAAATAAAAAAGGGAACTTCAGAGATAATGGAAGTGAGCATCACCAATAGGAGAAATGACGAGTCCAATAACTTTGCCTCATCCAGTATATTATTTGAAGAAACAACGCAATCAACTTCATTGAGCACTTCTTTTACCATCGTTGATGCAAATGAGTCGTTGACCGAACCACTAAATCATAAAGATTTACAAAATTCAATTCCAGATGGAAATCGCCAGGCATTAATTTCTGGTATTAATAATTTACCTGACGTTGATTTTTTAAACATTGAAGGTGAGTTCTCATTCACTCCAAATACTAGCGAGACTGGTTCCATTTACGAAATAAACAATTCTGTAAAGTCAAATACTGTCCTCTCCGATTATTTTGCCCATGACGATGGAAGTGCCGAACTCCAGTTTTTTGTACAGTTTGCCCAAGGTGGTGAAAATGTGGCTGTGAAATACCACGCCAACGTCGAAGATACTTTAAAAGGGGTTCAGTTTATGTTCCCTCATTTTACGACCGAAGATTTTGAAAGCCAGTTGTTCAACCTTCAAGTTTGGATAGGGGAATTGGACGAAGAACCAGATTACGAGCGGGAACTGTTGCGGCCTTTTTATCCTGATGAGGTGTACGACACATTGCAGGGATTTACCTCCTACCGTTTGGAAGATTTTTTTGGAGAACTGACACCAGTCGTTATTCCTGCCAATACTGATTTTTATGTGGGCTGGCAACAGTTGACATCGGCTGAGCAGGGAATTCCTGTTGGGTTTGACTTGACGACATCCTGTGATTGCAACTATGCTAATTTGACAGGCAACTGGGTCCCTTTCCCTACCAATAATTTTGATGGATCGCTCATGGTGAGACCTGTTTTTGGAAATGTCCCATTCAATACAACCAGTGCAGTCGGAGAGGTTGGTAATGAATTCAGATGGCTGGATGTTTACCCTAACCCAACTTCTGTTCTTTTGCATGTAGATCTAAAGACAGGTTTGCACAACGATTATAAGTATGTGATTTTCAATCAGTTGGGGCAATTAGTGCTGCAAGGTGATTTGGAAAAGACCATCTCAGTGGAGCTGTTGGACAGCGGCCATTACTTTCTCCAAACGCTCGATAAAAAGTCTGGTGAAACATTGATGAGCAAATTTGTTGTTTCAAAAAAATAAGAGAGGAAACTTGATATTTTGAGGATGTTTGCCAAAACAAAAGACCTGACAGGTTTCTAAAACCTGTCAGGTCTGGCCGAAAAGTCATTAGGTAATCTGCCTTAAGTACTTTAACCACCAAGATCTATTTCACTCTAAATAATTTTATAATAAACAGATGGACATCACGGTACAAGAACTTAAAGAGAAATTTGAAAACAACAGCGAATTTGTTTTCATTGACGTGCGCGAAGTTTGGGAAAACGAGCAATTTAACCTTGGGGGGCAGATTATACCAATTGGGGAATTCATGTCCAGAATCCCTGAACTTGAACCCCACAAAAACAATGAAATAGTGGTGTATTGCCATTCAGGAAATCGCAGCGGCATGGCTAAAATGTTGCTGGAATCTGCAGGTTTCAGCAATGTTAGAAATCTGATCGGTGGGGTTGTGCATTGGCAACATGTTTATAAATGAAGGATTTGAGTTTTGATTTATAATTGATGAGTGATGTACAGAGTATTCATCAATCATCATTTATCGATCATCAATCACCTATTGTGCTTCTTTCGCCTTCACATAACTTGCAATCCCATCTGCTTTTAAGTCCTTTACCAATCTCTCCGCACTGGCCATATTGTCAAACCTATCCACCAATACCACATCGTATTTTCCACGGTCAAAAGGCTCTACACGGGCATTGGAAAAACCCATCCCTTTAAGTTTGGCTGCGTGACTTTTAGCCAATGAGCTTTTGGAAAATGTTCCGGCAATCACCATGAATTTTCCACTTGAATAAGAGGTCGGCGGTGGCGTCTTTGCTGGTTCGTCATCTTGTTGGCCATCATCAGTTGAAGGGTTTTCTTGTGCATCGGAAGGATTGGCTTCGGAGGTGTTTGGATCAGTATCTGTGTCAGCCCCTCCGTTTTCGTTTTCAACATCATCAACGTTGTATTGATAGGTGCTGTCTTCTTCAACGGGATTGGATGTTGTTTCTATTGGGTTCACAACAGGTTCGTCGCCAAACAAATCTGTCATCTTATAAACCAGGAAAATAATGGCGAGAATGCATGCAGCAACAATAGCGATGGTGATATAATCAAGTCTTGACATTTTCGAAGAGTTATTTATTAGACATCTTTCCTAAATAAATTTAAGGCATGGAAACAAGGATTTTTTTGTCAGACGAGGCATTTTTTGAAGGAATAGCCAAAGCTATTGCTGAAAAAAATAACGAAGTATGACGGAAAAAGACTGTTTAGCTGACTTATAGTTATTTAGGAAAGATGTCTATTAATTTAATAGGGATTGTACTGGTAATCAGAAGCTTAAATACTGGAGACTTCTTTTTCCAAAGGTAAAAATAGAATTATTAGTTGGAAGCTGCAAGTGCCTTGGGCTGCTTAACTTTACCGGGCCAGTTGGCAGTGAACAGTGAACAGTGAACAGTAGGCAGTAGGCAGTAGGCAGTAGGCAGTAGGCAGTGAGCAGTAGGGAATACCTTAATAACCAATACCTCAATATCAATTAACCAATTTCAAACATGAACCTGAAAATAATATCCGCTGGAGCGGGGTCTGGCAAGACATATCGACTGACCCAGGAAATGGTTGGACTTTTGGCATCTGGTGAAGTGCAGGCCAGTGGCATCATAGCGACTACTTTCACTAATAAAGCGGCTGCCGAACTCCAAGATCGGGTGCGGGTGAAACTGCTCGAGGAGGGACTTGCAAAAGAAGCCAACGACCTGGGAAATGCATTGATTGGAACAGTCCATGGGCTGGGTGTAAAGTTGTTGAAACGTTTTGCTTTTGAAGCCGGAGTCTCGCCAGTGGTCGACATTATTGCCAATGAGGATCAACAGTTGATGTTCAACCAATCGTTGGCCATGGTTTTGACAAATGAGCGGGTAGAGGAGATGGGGAGGTTGTCTGACAAACTTGGACTGAACAAATCGGTTTTCAATTCTACCGACTGGCGAAAATTATTGATGCAACTTACTGAAGTTGCGCGCGCCAATAATTTTTCAAACGAAACTCTGGAAAAGAGTAAACAACTGTCATTCAATACTTTCTGTGAATTTTTGGATAACAAAACAGATCGACCACTTTCAGAATGGGGTTCCATGCTTTCCAATGAAATAGAGGATGCGATCAGTAGATTGGAAAACAATGATGATACAACCAAAGTAACCGAAACGGGGGTGAAGACACTCAAGGAGTTAAAAAGCGAATTGAAATTCAGGGGAGAGCTTTATTGGCACCAGTGGGTCAAATTGGCTAAGTTGAAAGTAGGGGCGAAAAGCAGGGAAGATTTAATACCACTTATTGAATTTGCAGACTCTCATTTATCACATCCTGATTTCCACCAGGACATTCAGTCTTTTATTTTCAACCTCTTTGAAATGGCACAATCTGCCATTGATGAATACAGTAAATATAAATTGAGCAGGGGGCTTATCGACTATACGGACATGGAAGTGTTAGTAAATCAACTACTTGATTCAGAGGTAGTTAAAGATAATTTGAGAGAGGAATTGGATTTGTTGATGGTGGATGAATTTCAGGACACAAGTCCATTGCAGTTAGAGATTTTTTTGAAACTATCAAAGCTTGCCAAGCACGCAGTATGGGTTGGCGACCCAAAGCAAAGTATTTATGGATTCAGAGGGGCAGAACCTGCATTGATGAACGCCATCATTGCGCAGCAGGGAGGTTTGAAAAAAGAAAATATCCTGGAATACTCGTGGCGGTCAAGAGAGGATATTGTCCATGCCACCAATGCAATATTCACCAAAGCATTTGATGATATGCCGGCGGAGCAGGTGGCGCTTAAAGCAAAACGATGCAAAAAAGCAGACTCCGATTCGGCCAACAACGAGGATGAACCAACTGAAATAAATCAAGCCCTTGTTCATTGGCATTTTGAGTTTGACGGGGAAGGGAGAAAACCAGGCCGAGCATGGTTCAATCATTGCCTCGCTGAATCAATTCAGGTTTTGTTGGAACGAGGACCAGTTATTTTACCGAAAGGGAAAGAAGAATACCGGAAAATACAACCAGGGGATATTGCCATCCTTTGCCGGTCGAACAACAGTTGTCAGGATATGGCTGATGCCTTGCACCAAGTTGGCCTCAAAGCGGCTATTTCGAGAGCGGGATTGTTGGGAACTGCTGAGGCAAAATTGGTGCTTGCTTGCCTAAAATTCATTCTCAATCAATACGATTCACTTTCGGTGGCAGAGATATTATTGCTTGCGTCAAGCATTGATATTGAGGAGATTGTGACTAAAAGAATCGATTTTTTAGAGCAGTTAAACAGGGAAGCTCAAACTCACCGTTGGGGAGATGGCGACCCGATAATTGAGCGCTTAAATCAAATGCGGTCACAGGTAGTGGAATTGTCCAGTGCCGAAATTTTGACATTGCTTTTAGAGGAATTGGACTTGCGGCACATCATCGCTTCGTGGGGGAATGTGGATCAAAGGCTTGCCAATATCGATGTCTTCATCAAGCTTTCCTATAAGTATGAAGAAGCCTGTAATCGCATGCATGCAGCAGCATCTTTGGGTGGGTTTTTACTTTGGTTAAATGACTTGGAAAACAACCAAGCGGATATGCAGGGCGCAGGGGAGAACCCCATGGCTGTCAATATTCTGACCTATCACAAAAGTAAAGGTTTGGAATATCCGGTGGTCATTTGCCAAAATCTTGACCAGCCCCTTCGGGATGATGTTTGGGGGATGGATATTGTTGCGGAACAAGCGGAAGTTGATCTCGATAACCTGTTGGGCAACCGTTGGTTGCGGCTTTGGGTAAATCCCTATTCAGATCAGTTCAAAAAGACCAAATTAGCAGAACGAATTGACGAATCTGAAGTGAAGGCTAAAAAGCGAATCCAGGTATTGGCGGAGGAGTCCAGGTTGCTTTATGTTGGTATTACCAGGGCGAGGGACTACCTCATTTTTCCTACTTATCACAAGCAGCCCATTTGGCTCAACCGCGTATTTCACAAAGGATTGGAAGATCGGTCGGTGCTCGACCCCAATGCTGATCTTTCGCCCTGGGAATGGAATGACGATGCTTTGGTCGTTACAACAGAAGTCTCACATTTTGGAATAGATTTTACCGATTCAGAAGCTTCTGAGCAAAATGTTTTTGTTCTGCCTACGGCAAATGGCAAAGGTTCGTTTGATGTTTACAACTTAGATGAAATTGCCTTGGAGAATGTGGTGAAATTATTTGAATCCAATTATAGTATGCCAGTTCCATTGCCCGAAGTAATTGAACGTCAGCAAGTTGGCAAAGCCATTGTTTCATTTTTGAATACTGGGAGAAGCAATATGGATCGTGCAGGTCAACTGGAAATGGCAGATAGGATCATCGAAGTTTACGGGGTTGATTCCTTGGTAGAGCGTGACCGCATTTTACAAGTAGGAGTGGAGTTTGATGAGTGGATCGAAAAGGAATTTAAAGTGGTGGAGCGATTTCAAAACTATCCTGTTCGGGCACATATGAATGGGCAATTATTTGAGGCAAGCTTAGATTTTTTGTTCCATACCAAAACTGGATTTGTAATCATCCTCAATAGCCCATTTGTTGGAGAGGCTAAGGCAAGGTTTAAAAAAGCTAAAGATTTGGCTGGTAGGTTGGCGGGAATGAAAGTGGCTGTTCAGCAGATTTTTGATGTGGTCGATTTGGACTTGTATGTGCATTTTGTACTGTCAGGCACCGTCATGAAAGTCGAGGTGAGTTAGTAACGTTTAAAGAATACAAAAGAGGGATGAAGCAATTTGCTCCATCCCTCTTTTGTATTCTCTTTTCTAATTCGTCGATTTGGGATTTAATCTTCTTCTTCTTCTCCATCTTCATCATCACTTACAAAAATGACCATTGGGTTGTTGTTATTTACTTCATAATTGCCAGCGTAGCGGTAGGTTTGCATTCCGTTGCCAGTTCCAAAATCAAGGATTCCGATGTCATTACCAGGATTGGTTCCTCTTGAATTTGGAGTCGAAAATACATCATTTCCATTTTCAAATAAGCTGATTGCACCATCAAAGCTTTCATTGCATGTGAATGTGAAAAGCAAAGTTTCTTCATTAGGGAACAACTCGATTTTTGGGTTATCGTGTACGAAACCAAAAGAAATGTATGCTTTGTCAGTAGCTTCCGTAGGAGCATCAACCCTTGCATTTTCAACCCATGTACCGCTAACGTTGGTTATTGTAGAGTAGGTGAAATCAACTGGAGCAACGATGGTTATTTGTCCTGAGCCAGCAGCAGTTTTATCTGATGGGAAAATTGATTCAACAGGTTTTACGAAAACACCCCAAGTCATGTCAGGAAGTTGCTGCAAAGAAAAAAGTAAACTTTCATTTTCAGCACTAAGGATCGTTGAGAAAGAAATGATGGCGATTGTGAAAAGAGACTTTAGAGTATTCATAATTTCTGTGTTGAGCTATTTTTTCTTCAAGTGAGTAGTGATTCAGTTCGTTTGTGAAGCAAATATGCAGCGTGGTGGAGATGTTTTTTGTTCGTTTCTTCCCAAATTGTGACAAGAAAAAATGACAGATTGGTCTCTATGCCTTAAAATACTAGCGTTTTTGGGAAATAACCGTGACAGAATGCTATCAATTTTTTTATTGATTAGGATCATTCCACTGGCTTTTTGTATAAAATTTCTTTGGCCAAACTATTTATTTCCTACTCCCTTAAAGCATTCTCTCTACTGTACACTTTCTAAATTAATCAATTCAAGTAGGTTCAATTGACAAATAACTTGGCGCTGCCCGATCGGACCGGCGTTTAGCCGATCCGATCGAACAATTTAAAACGGATATACCATTTATTTCTGTTGCCATCTATTCCAATGATCGGTCGGATCGCCTAAGCGGCGGTCCGATCGGCGACATTTGGTAAAATTCAAAAAAGAGTACGGTAAAGAAAAAGCATTTATGCTTCCATTCCCTGGTCTAAATTAAAGTCGTTTTTTTGTATTTTTGATTCGGCTCTTATATTAGCCATCGCTCTTCCTTACAGTATATTTGCCGCGTAGAAAAAACATTGCGATTATGATACAACGAATTCAAAGTATATTCCTTTTACTGTCTTCAACAGCTGGTTTTGGCCTGCTGGCTCTACCCTTTGCTACCACAAATGAAGTGGTTGCTTCTTCGGTACTTTTTTCGGATTCAAATTATTCTGTAAATGACAACATGGGACTTTTGGTTCTTTTTGCATTGGCCGGAGGATTGGCTTTGGTTAGTATATTCCTGTACAATAATAGATCGTTGCAGATGAAAATATGCCGTTTGGCTATCATTGCGGATGTGATTGGGTTGGTGCTCGCTATTATACTACTGTGGCAAGATGGTGAGAGTATTAGTGATGTTGTGATTGACGATGGGGGAGGGGCATACTTGCCATTTGGTTTTTTGCTTTTTGCGATTTTGGCCTTGCGGTTTATTAGGAAAGATGAAAACCTAGTGAAATCAATGGATAGGTTAAGATAGGTTTCAATTGGTTATTCCAAATAAAAAAGGTCATCAAACGCTTTAAGTTTGACGACCTTTTTTTGAAGATAGATGAATCTATTTATTTTTATCCACCTTCCTACCAGCAGCATAGTTTAGTTTGAGTTGCCCTATTTTACGTAGTTGTGTTTTTACATCCTGAACAATTCCCATGGTGATCTTGCCATCGACTCTCAAAGATGAGGTCACCCTGTTGCGTAGGTTAAGTGGCACGGTCTGTTTATGGTTTTCAACAAAAATGGGAAGATCAATAATAGTGGCGAATTTGTCGTCCAACTGCATGCGAGGGGCAGTACCGTATATTGCTTGGTAATGTGGCTGCGGCCGTCCAATGTAAATAAAGTGAACCAATGATTTCTGCTGCAGTTTTTCAAGTTCTGTAGCTTTAGGCACTTGTACCGATACCATCAATTCTGTTTCCCTCATTTTGGTGATTACCATAAAGAAAAACAGCAGGATGAAAACAATATCAGGCATTGAGGCCGTCGAAATCTGTGGATTTGATTTCCCTCTTTTTTTCTGAAATTTAGACATAACTCAAATGATTATTGATAAAATGTGCAAAATTATCTGTCAATATTTCCGCATTCCTTAATTAGATTCCTCACCAAAGGATGTTGGTTCAGCTTCGGAAATTACGAAAGGAATTTTCTTTTTGATTAGGTCTTTATCACTTTTAGGCAGGTCGTCGCTATAGTGTTTGCCGAGCGTTACCATTGCCTCTTCGTCCCAAAGCTCACGGTAAGCTGCCTTTAATTCATTATAGACCTCGATATAGGTTCCATAACTGGTACCCCTATCGTTTTTCAAAGAGATGATTGCTGCGTTTGGAGCTTCCGACAATTCAGGATTCCCAGTGGGGTTCATGATAAAGTCTTTTGCCATCTCGCGCAGGCCCTCAACTTGTGCTGGTTTGTTTTCTACCAAAAGCTGGTTTTGTGCATTTACCAACACATTGAATACATTCCGTTGCTTTAGTTCTAATTCTTCTGGTGGCTCTTCCGACCATTCGGGTAGTCGAACCGTGATTCCTCTTTCCACATCTATGGTAGTCGTCACAAGGAAGAAAACCAAGAGCAGGAAAGCGATATCGGCCATTGAACTGGCATTAATTTCAGGAGCTGCTCTTTTAGGCATAATTATGAGTTTTTAAAGAAATTCCTAAATTCCATAATAATCATGGAGGCAAAAGCAATGGCCAATAAGATCAGGGTGCCGTGAATTCCAGCACTGACCAATTTGTAGATGCTCATATCTCCTACTACACCATAGTCTGGATTGTTTACGATGGAGGCCATTTCAGGAGTCAAATCCGTACTGGCCGTAGCGTTAAGTACAAAAAACAGGACGGCTAAGACACCAAATGCAATCAGGCTCATTTTGGAGGCTTTTAGATTAGAGAAAACTCCAATCAATCCCAAGACTAGGGCAGCTCCAAAAGCCAATACCCCGAGCGCAAAGGCCACATAAATGCCATAGTAAAAAATATCCCCTTCTGGGGCAATTGATCTTACGGCAGGTTCGTCGGCAAGCTCATTGAATGGACCTAGCCCTGCAAATACAGGGATCAAAGTAGCCAAGAGTCCAAGAAGCCCCAGGCCGAATGCAAGGCTCAATCCGTTTTTTGCTAAAAATTTATAATTCATAGCAGGTTTTATTTTGTTTGATTATTAGTGTCAGTCAAATAATTAATCCGATGGCTTTAGGGTGAATTATCTTGATCTTATTTTCCTAATTGTCAGGAGGGAGGTTCTTCAAAAGAAGAATGTATTGTTGATCGCGAAGTAATTTCGTGATACCTGACCTTAAAAGGGAAAACAAGGACAAAACAATTCTGGTAGAGCCAGAAATTTATTACCTGACCGTTACTTAAAAGAATTGTTGCTTACCATCATATCAACCAATGCAACAGAAGCTTCTTCCATCTTATTGGTGATTCCATCAATTTTGGAAACGATGTAATTGTACAACAACTGCATGATCATTGCCACAATCAACCCGAATACAGTAGTCAAAAGGGCAACCTTGATACCACCTGCTACGATTGTTGGAGAGATGTCACCTACCGCCTCAATTTTGTCAAAGGCAGCGATCATACCGATTACCGTTCCACAGAATCCAAGCATCGGTGCAAGGGCAATAACCAATGAAATCCAGACGAGTCCTTTTTCCAATAGCCCCATTTGAACACTGCCATAAGAAACGATGGCTTTCTCAACAGCGTCCGGTCCGTTAACAACGTTCCTCAAGCCTTCATACAATACACTTGCAGTTGGCCCAGCGGTAGAACGGCAAACTTCCATTGCGCCGTCAATGTCACTGTTTTTCAGGTTTTCATCAACCGATGACAACAAATTTTCTGTATTGACAGAAGCAATGTTGAGAGTGATGATCCGCTCAATACAAAGTGCCAAGCCGATGATAAGACAGGCCAGGATCAGCATCATGAACTGCCAGCCTCCTTGGATAAATTTCTCTTTCAGTACTTGAAAAGACCCTCCGGTTGCAGCTTCTTGAGCCATAAGTGGATCAGCAGCTATTGCTACCAAACCGAAGACAAGCATAAGTGCTAATAATTTGCGCATAATCGTAAGGTTTTACGTTTAAATTAGTTGTTCGTGAATACCTGCAAAGCAGGCAATATTAATAAATAAATCAAGTTTCGCATCGCTCAAATAATTAACTCCCCGATTTTGTGCTGATTCTTTAGCCTTTATTCTGTGCTGCTGGCAGTAATCTAAGACTAAATTAATCCACCGTAAAATGGTGAACTTAATTATTTGGGTAATACAAATCCGTTTCCAAAGCAATACCACATTAAATTTGCCGGGCGGAGAGAGAGGGATTCGAACCCTCGATACCCTTGTGGAGTATACACGCTTTCCAGGCGTGCGCCTTCGACCACTCGGCCACCTCTCCATCAAAAATTAAAACAAGTGATATTATTCATGCAAATAAAAAAAAACAGTATAAATTTTTATTTGCTTTATTTCTTGACGAATCTTAAAAACTTTTTTTTAAGCGCCACTGCTTCGGTTGAAGAAACGCAAAAATTGCAAAAAGATATTACAAATCAAAAATTTTTGCTCTCTGACAAAAAATTATACTAACCAAAGCATAACTTGTACTAAATTATATGGTCGGAAAGGCAATGTAGGTTTTCTCATTTTCAGTAGATGGGGCAAGTTTAATAAACAGTTGTGCAAGGCAAAGAATTTTTCCTGAATATTTTTTTTGCATTGGTAGTTGTCCGGACTGAAATTTCATTTATTCCGACGCCTTTTACTTCTGCTAACTTGGTCGCAACATGCTTGATATAAGCACTTTCGTTTCTTTTTCCTCGAAATGGCACAGGAGATAAATATGGAGAATCTGTTTCTAAAACTATTCGGTCAAGCGGTACATCAATAATGGTTTTGTCCAGGCCAGCGTTTTTATAAGTCAACACGCCTCCGATTCCAAGCATAAAATCCAATTCAATAATTTCTTTGGCCTGATCCGCTGTGCCGGTAAAGCAATGGAATATTCCCGACAGTTTCTCGTCTTTTTCGTTTTTGATAATTTCAATAATTATATCAAGGGATTCGCGGGCATGGATGACGATGGGTATATTAAGTTCCTTGGCCCAACCGATTTGAGTTATAAAAGCGGTTTTTTGATTTTCAAAAAAGGTCTTGTCCCAATGCAAGTCAATACCGATTTCACCTAATGCGCAGAATGGCCGTTTCTCTAACCAGTTTTTTACAATGGCCAGCTCCTCCTGATAATTTTCTTTTACCGAACAAGGGTGAAGCCCCATCATAGCAAAGCATTCCTTTGGGAAATCTACTTCCATTTTCAGCATCGAATCAATGGTGGAACTGTCAATGTTCGGGAGGTAAAATTGTCGAATGCCTTCCGATTTTGCCCTTTCGATGGTTTCCTTTCGGTCTTCGTCGAATTGGCTGAGGTATAAGTGAGTATGCGTGTCAATTAACATGACGACTAATAGGTTAAAGTTGAAAATCAAAGCGGCAAATGTATATGGTTCAGTCAATGATTGGTTTTTATCAAGGCAAAAAATCGAAACTTCATTTAAAAATTAGATTTCGATGGCAAGTGGCTCCATCCAATCCAGCAGTTCCATGGTATTGCTAAAGCCTTTTTCCAGAATCACACCTTGATTTTTTTTTCAAATGAAAAAAGTTATATTTGTGCTTTCAAAATTCCCTCCACGCACACTTAAAATACCCTTTTTTAACCTGGCTTACTCACCGCCAGCCTTGAGCAAAAGGCTACTTTGTTAGAACGCAAGTTCTTTGGCCTAATCGTCTTGTAATTGGCCATACTATCTGGATTCTACACAAAAGGGGTTAGGTAACAAGTGTGCTTTATTCCTTCTTTTTCAACAACTGGTTTCGGAGAATACCCATTCACTGTCGGACTTGATCTAACTAAAATGTTGGCATGTTTAACAGGATGAATAAGATAAATGTAAACGGTAGATGTGCATTTAAATAGTTGATTATCAATTATTTTTAAATGTGCAAAATATTACTTTTTACTTTTTCTTTAAAATTGGGAGGCAACACTATTAAACCCAACTGTCATTGCTATGAACAGGCTCAACACCTATAAACCTCTGTGCATGAATATTATCGAACATTTTGAGCAAACAAATTTTATGCGGACGAATCTTAACTTTTACAAATACTTTGATTTGCTTTTGATAGCAATCTTGGTGAATGTTTTAGTTTTCCCCATGTTTGGAAATAGCTTTTCAGGGGAACCCAATCATCTTGGATTTCTGATGGTGGAAGCTGGCGACGACCAAAATATTTGCATTGGCGAAAGCGTGCAGTTGGAAGCTACTGGCGCCAACACCTATACTTGGACGCCATCAACGGGGTTGAGCTGCACCCAGTGTCCAAACCCAATTGCTTCCCCATTTTTCACCACCACTTATTTTGTAATAGGTGATGATAATACAGTGGACTCTGTAAAAATCACGGTATCACCCAAGCCGGAAATACTATCTGTCGCAGGTGTCGATCCGACGGACTGCAATCTGCACGATGGAACCATCACGATAATAGCTCAGGGCAGTGCCCCATTGGAATACAGTACTTCGGGGGGTAGTAATTGGCAGGCCAACGGCAGTTTCACCGCACTTGCTTCTGGAAATTTCCCAATCGCGATCCGGAATGTCGATGGAACTTGCTTTGTCACAGGCTCAACGGTGATACTGGAATCACCCGATACACCTGAAATTTTGGATGTCTTATCTACTGACCCAACAGCATGCGATATACCAGATGGTTCTATTTCCATTGTAACTGCAAATAATGGCAACCCGTTGCAATACAGTGTGGATGGAGGACAGATTTGGCAAAGCACCAATACTTTCCAATTATTGATTGCCGGAAATTACAACATCCGGGTAAGGAATGAGGATGGTACATGTGAGGTCTCTGGTGGAATTATTAGTCTATCTGGATCACCCGAAGAAGCAATTATTACTGATGTTCTTTCATTTCCTCCATCTGGATGCAATATGTCCAATGGCCAAATAACAATCCTGGTGGCCAATGATAATGGAAACTTTGAATACAGCATTGACGGGGGATTGAATTACCAGCCGAGCAACATCTTTTTTGGATTGATGGAAGGCGTTTTTAATGTGTTGGTCAGGAAGAACGATGGCACCTGTACCGTCACGGGCGGATTTGTCGAGCATATAAGTGCCGCCAGACCAGAATTGAACGGTTATTCTGTTATCGAACCAACTGGTTGTGGGACCAATGATGGTATCATTACCATTCTTGCCTCAGGGACTAATATTCTTGAATACAGTATCACAGGTGGGATAGCATGGCAAAGTGACAACTCATTTCCAGGACTTTCCCCCGGAACTTACCAAGTTCAAATCAGGAATATTGATGGTACTTGTTTGACGGTTGGCGAAAACATTATTCTCACCGAACCCCCCAGTCCAACTATCAATAATGTATTCCTGACTCACCCTTCTGGATGTGGAATCGATAATGGCACTATAACTATTTCAGCAACAGGAACTCTGTCGCTGGAGTACAGCATTAACAATGGAATAACTTGGTCCACCAACCCAACTTTTACAGGATTATTGGCTGGGACTTACGAAATCGCTGTTGCCCTGTCGGGACAGTTCTGCCCTGTCACCACGACTGTTTCTTTGTCAAACCCTGGCAGTTGTATTGATACTCTTTCGGTAAATATCCCTGGCAATTCAACTACAACCATTTGCCTTGATGCCACAGTCTTGAATATTTCAGGGACGATCACTGGGTCGTCACTTTGTAGTCAAGGCAATGCCGCCAATGTCATAGCAACTACAATTACAGGGGAATGTATTACTGTGGGACCAGCAATTGGTTTTACTGGCGTTTCTCCTGACTTGATATGCTCCATTCACTGTTATAATAACAGCACCACCCAATGCGATACCACCTACATAGAAATTACAGTTGATGAGGTGATCGAATGCAATGTCTTCCAAGTAGATACGCTCGTTGTAGATTTTATTGGCAACCCCACCAACTATTGTGTGCCGGTGTCGTTGATCAGCCTCCTTGATTTCAGCTTGGAATTCCAGGGGCAACTATTGAACAATCCAATAATATGCGACCCTAACCAATCTTTTGCTTATTCTTATGGTGCCTTGATCGGGGGTGGATTTGATGGCCCTTACACGTTGGATGCCTGGGAAATAAATGGTGTAGGTTTTTCGGGTGTATTCAACGATCCTTTTGAATTGGCTGATTTAATGAACGCCATTGATCCTTCTGGTTTTTGGCAAATAAATACACTGAGCAGCATCATATTTGGCGGCAATTTCAGCAACATTTATGGGAATATGGAAATAGTGCATGATGCTTCTGGCATTTCTTCGATTTTGGTGGCCAACTTTTCCCCGCAGGCGCAAGGTTTCAATGTCCAACTCACCAACCCTGGGGAGCATATTTTAATTGCAACCGATACCACAACAGGATGTGAAGACACATTGCTCATCAATGTCATTTTTGAGGAACCGCAAACTGAAACAGTCATTTTAACCACCACAGTTAACACACCAACACAAGAATATTGTTTGGATGGCAGCGAGCTGCCAATTGGTATGGTGCAGAGTATTGGATTCTGTGAGGGTGCCATGTTCGGCAATGTGCCAATCAGCAATGATTCGTGCGTGACTTATATTCCCAACCAAAATTTTGCGGGGCAGGATAATTTTTGTGTGCTTGTTTGCGACAACAGCTTCCCACAAATATGCGACACAACCTATTTCACCATAAATGTCCTTCCGGAAACGGATACCGTTTATCTTGAGATTCCAGCAGGAGCAAGTAGTGTTGATACTTGTTTGTCAACTTCCATCATTGAGTTGCCAGGATCGATTGACCAAGTGAGTTTTTGTGAAATTGACAACAATGAAATTACAGGTAGCATCAACGGTAATTGTTTGAGTTTTACTGCTGTAAATGATTTCACAGGTACAACACAAATTTGTGTGGAATTTTGCAGCAATGGATTTTGTGATGTGACCATTATTTTTATCAATGTGATACCAGTTATTATTTGTGATGAAATATTCGAGAATGATCAAATAATCATCATTTCCCCCATCGACGAAAGCCCCCTTTGTTTCCCTGTTCCACTTTCTGAGATCATAAATTACGAATTGCTTATTGACGGAATTGCTTATACAGCCTTTTCAGATTGTGATTTCCAAGAGGTCATTTTTTACAATTATAGTTCCTGGACAACATTTCCTTTTACACTTGATGGTTGGAATGTTAATGGCAATGTATTCACTGGTGATTTTGGCGATATCCAGTCACTCGTTGATTCGATGAATGTTTGGGATCCGAGCGGTGATTGGGAGGTAAACGTTTCAAGTGCAACAATCATCGGCGGTGATTCCGCCAACAATTATGGCAATCTGGTGCTCAGTGAAATTACGACAGGAATATTGACCATTACCCCCGACATGGCAGTTATACCAATGGGGTCGAACCTCACCGTCAATGGCTATGGCCAACATGAAATAATTATCAATGGACCTGGTGGCTGTTCCGACACGGTTTTGGTTGATTTACAAGAACATGTGGTAACGAGTGAAACGCTGTTTTTTGAAACAGATTTGAATACAACGGTCGAACCAATTTGCATAAATACCCAAGATTTACTGGGCAATAGTATGGCGGTCAACCTATGTAGTTTGCCCCAAAATGGATCCCTATCGGTTCTGTCGGACACTTGCTTCGCTTACACACCCAGTCAAAATTATGCTGGGCAAGATGAATTTTGTTTGGTTGTTTGCGACGATAACCAGCCGATGGTATGCGACACGTTTTTTGTAAATATTTCGATAAATACACACCTGCCGATAGATACCTTGTTTCTCGTAGCCAGCAATGAATTGGCTTTTGATACTTGTCTTAACAGTACTTTCCTCCAACTGCCTGGCCCATTGGATACAGCCTGGGTCTGCGGCGTTGACCAAACAGCATTGGATTTAATTGTCAATGGAACATGCCTGACCATCGACATGGCGGATGACTTTTCGGGGACTTCCACCGCTTGCGTTGTCCATTGCACTGCCGATGTGCCGCCGATCTGCGACACCACTATTTTGGTCATTGAATTTGATAATGCAATACCTTGCGACGATTTTTTCGATCCTGATGAAGTGATTGTTGTATTGGACAATTTTATTGGAGAGGTGTGTTTGTCGATTCCTTTTTCTGAAATAAGCAATTACGACGCAATATTGGATGGGCTGATTTATTCAGGCGGTTTCACTGGTTGCGATATTGATACGGTATTTGAATATCCCTATTTGCCATCTTTTGGACAAGGTACGCAAGCCCCTTATGCGATCACTTGGATGTTTAGTGGAATGTTGATGGTGGACACCATTAATAATGCAGCGGAGTTGGTTGATCTGATGAATGGTTGGGACCCCGCAGGGGATTGGGTTTTGAATACCACTAATTTCCGCATTGTTTCCAGCAACCAAGCTGGCGATTATGGCTTGTTGACCATTACTAATGTTGGTGGTTTTGTAGAAAATATTGACCCGATAATTGGTTTTAACCCGCTCGGTACTCTGATAACTTTTGTGGGAAAAGGCGAGCATGAATTTGTTCTGATCGATCCAATATTGGGTTGTGACGATACGCTCTTCATCAATGCGATCGACCCAGCAAATATTATTCAGATTACAACGATTGAAGGAATACCCAGCGAGGAAGAATGTATTGATACCACTAGCCTGCCCGGGAGTTTTCAAACAATGACTATTTGTGGCGATCCGCTGAACGGGACGTTGGTTTTGAATGGAAATTGTTTTGTTTACCTACCAAATCCAGGTTATGTTGGGAGTGATGAAGCTTGTCTGGAAATATGTGACGACCTCGGAAACTGCGAATCTTGGATCGTTCAAATCACGGTATTGCCGCTTTGCAGCCAGTTTGATTTTTTCCCAGATGGGGTTCTGGAAATTGAAGCTGACGATTGCGCCAGCCTGACATCTTTCTGCCTGCCGGTCGAATTTGATTCCATCGGGAATTTTGGTGTCCTCATCAATGGCGTGCCATTCTCTAATTTTGAATTGTGTAATGGCAGTTTTGCCCAAATTTCCCTTGATACAGGTTTCCATGAAATCATTGTCGTGCATTTGATGACCCAGTGCATGGATACGCTTTTGCTGAACATTACCTGCCAATCGAATAACGGTTGTGGATTTGCCGCTATTTCTAACCTTGATTTACTGGCCGACGATTGCGAAAGCGAAACAGAGTTTTGTGTGGAAGTGCCATTTGCCGATTTACCTAATTTTTTAGTTACAGACAATGGAACCCCGCCGAGCCAAATTGGTCCATGTTCCATTGATTCCCAATTTGTCGGGGTCCAATTGGACACAGGCTTCCATGAGTTGATTTTTGCAGATACGGTAAAAGGCTGTGCGGATACGTTTCTGGTAAATATCAATTGTATTGTGTGTCCCGATTATTTTCCAGATGACCAACTCATGGCTTCTACTTCTTGTGAAAATAGTTCTGCAATAGTATGTCTGCCGATGGATGAAGCAACGCTTGCCAACTTGGTTATTGATGTTGATGGGCTAATTGTTTCAGACCCACTTACCCCCTGCGGGTTTGATAGTTTGTTTACGCTGGTTTATTCTGACCTGTCGAGCCAGGGCTTGGTTGGGCCATACCAAATTTTGGAATGGACGATCAACGGAAACAGTTTTGCAGGATTTTTTAGTGATGCTGACGAACTGGCAGATTCCATGAATATTTGGGACCCGAATGGGAACTGGTTGGTTGAAATTGTCCCCCCAGGTGATATTATCATCAATGGTGGAAACGGAGGCAATACTTACGGAACCATGATCGTGCAGCAGGAGGTGACAGGTAACATCGACACCTTGGTTGTCCAGGTGGAGGTAATTCCAACCAATTTTGGACTTGAACTGCCGATTGGGGTTTCGACTGTAACTTTTACGGACACCACAACTAATTGTGCAGAAACGGTCATCGCTGATATGGTCTGTGTAGAAACTCAAATCTACTTCGATAGCGTGGCAGTCGGGGATTCCGATACCTTTCAGCTCGACCTCACTGAACTATTGGGCAATTTGGTCAGTGTTGAAAATATCTGCGAAGACCTCAGTGGCGATAATGTTTCCTTTGAGATAGTCGGTGAGACGGTCATTTATACAGGTATTTCTCCAGGAATTGATACCGCCTGTGTGGTCGTCTGTGATGACTTAAACATTTGTGACACCACCATATTGATAATAACAGCTTTTGTGAATGACATGGACACCACCATCACCGCAGTGGATGACGCAGTTATTACTGGGGAGGGTCAGGTTGTATTGATCGATGTGCTTCAAAATGACCTGTTTGCTAATCTCCTAGATTTTTTCATATTGGATATGCCTGGTCACGGTCAAGCTGCATTCCTGCCAAATGGATCGGTTAATTATGTGCCAGATGAAGGGTTCTGCGACGATGATGTTCCTGATGTGTTTTCCTATGTAATTTGCAATTCTTTTGGTTGCGATACCGCGTTGGTATCGGTAATTGTTTCCTGCGATAACCTGCAAATCTTCAATGCCTTTTCGCCAAACGGCGATAACCGCAACGACTTTTTCAAAATCAATGGGCTGCAAAATTATCCTGATCACAAACTGTATGTGTATAATCGTTGGGGCAATCTGGTGTTCGAGACTGCTGGCTACCAAAACAATTGGATCGGCGATTGGGATGGAAAGGATTTGCCAGATGGTACTTATTTTTATATGCTTGACCTGGGGGATGGGAATAAGCCATTGAGCGGCTATGTGCAGATAAACAGGTAGGAATTTGACAAAGGTGTCGGACGCCTCCAAGGCGTCCGACACCTGCATCCTCACCTTGGAGCGTAACACAGTGATTTACCTGTCAGTTAGTTTCCCCCAAAAGGCCAATCCCATGACCAATGGTACAATTTTGGCATATCAAAAAAAGTCACTTGGCAACGCTCTCCGTTTTAACTGTTCCCAAGTGAAATCTATTTGGACTTTACTCACCTTTCTATGTTTTAGTATTCAACATACTCTAAACAACTAAGTAGGTGAACTCAAATAATCGACACTTTTGGCGGCCTCTTTTTCCGCCATACTTTGTTAAAAAAAATGATCGTAGCTATGGCTATGCTAATTTTTTTTGCCTTGTCTGACGAAAAAATAACCTCGTCAAAAGTGTCGATTATTTAACTCCACCTACTTATTTAGACTTAATCAACTTTGGTTAGAAAATTTTAAACTCAATAATTCCCATGTGATAGCTATTGTATTTGCTATCAAAACTGCTGAACATATCAAAATGAAGCTTAAGGAAAATCAGTTGGAATTTTCGGACTGTAATCCGTTTTTGCTCTCTGAAATTTCAAACATTTTACTGAAGCTGAATTAGGATGGGCGGGTTGTAAGTTCAGAATGAAAGACAAACAACCAATTACGGCACCTTTTATTACAAAGGTAATTCCTGCGTGGTGGCCTAAGGCAGCTGGCATGGTGTACTGGTTTTTGTCAATATTGAAATTCTGGAATACTGCCATTGCCAATTATTCCCATCATCTTGGAATTCCCAAGCCTAAATTTGGCAGCAAGTACCAATTCTACTCCTTTGTAATTTTCCTTTCTATATTTTTCCAACCAAAATTGAATGCTGAAGGGACAAAAGAATTGACGCCCAATTCGACGGACGTGACCATGATCTTTGCGAACCATTCGTCCTTTGGAAATTTCACCACTTACGATGGGCCAGCATCAGGCAGGCTGTTTTTCCAAATTAGCGACCCTGATAACGAACAAATCTTCTTTGGTTTCTCTCAACAGGCATCTGTTTCCAATGGTACTGATGGCGATTTGATTTCCGATGCTTATTATTTTAGGGTAAAAGACCCAACCGGCACAGTCGTTTATGGGCCTCAGTTGATAGATTCCTCAACGGCCAACGCAAATACTTGGACCTTGGCATCTAACGGCCCAGCTCCAATAGTTGGTGCAGGAGGATATACACCGTTCACATTCGATCCATCGGGGCTTTCACCTGGGGACTATTATATCGAATTCAGTGAAAACCAAAACAGTGCTTCGTCGGATGCAATTGCCATTAAATACTGGGACATTACCGTAGCCACAACCGACCCGACGCCAGTTGCCATGAATGGCCGGCTTTGGTCAAGCAAATGGTCGTTGCGGACACCATCAATCAGCCAGGGTAGCGATCCAACCTATACCTATTATGATCGGCCGTTCAATGGGCAGGTTTACCTTTACACCTACGATGGTTTCGTCAGTAAAGTTGATTTTGATAATTCTGGGTTCAGGGGCTTGTCGTTTAACTTAGCCTACAATGAAAATGGTGTGAGCACCTCTGGCATCTTTGAGGAAAACAGACGCTCTACCGAGGATGCCAATAATACGTTGGCGCAGTTCAAAATATTTGTGAACAACCCCGACATCAGCATTTATCCATCTGGGGAGATTGGGACGCTTCAAACTACTCCGCTTATAGTAGATTGCGATCCCGGCAACCTTTGTGTTTCCTATTCAACGACAGAAGTTGGGGCCGTTTTTGTATTACTGGATTTTGATTCGACTTCAGGTGCAGGCCTGTACGACCAAGGTACAGCAGATGTGCTTTTGTATGAAAAAATAATACCCTTTACTGGTGAAACGGCTCCTTATGAACGATGTATTCCATGGGATGGGAATGATGGGCTGGGCGTTACAGTGGGGACGACCGCAACAATTCCCATTTACTTGACTTATGCCCAAGGGATCGTTCATTTTCCTGTTTATGATGTTGAGTTCAATGTCAATGGATATGGTGTGACACCCATCCGGCCTCTGATCAGCGGGTTCACCCAAAAAATATTTTACGATGATACCAATATCCCTGATTTACCCGGAAATGGGGCTGCGAAAGATATGGTGAATGGATGCAATCCCCCCTGTCATGCTTATACCAATGTGAATTATGGTGACTTGAACACCATTAATACTTGGTGGTACACCAACCAGGATTTCACCCTTTCGGTCCAAGTGGCAGACTGTGTTCTGAATGCTTATGCCGATACCGCTTCCACTGTGGTCGAGACAGCAGTGGTGATAGATGTACTCGCCAATGATGATGGAGATAATATTGACACATCGAGTGTTACAAACACTGGTGTATTGTCCCCACCTTCAGGAAGTGTCACAGTTAATAGTTCGACTGGAGCCATTACTTATACCCCTATCGCTGGTTTTATTGGAATAGATTCATTTGAATATATTGTTTGTGATGTCGGTGGCTTGCTCTGCGACACGGCCAAGGTTATTGTGACCGTGAATTGTGAAGCTGTAACTGGCAATATAATAAAAGGGCTTGTTTTTAACGACGCGAATAATGACGGCATCCCCAATGTTTCGGAAGCAGGGGAACAGGGCGTTACCGTTATTTTATATGAAGACAATAATAATGATGGGCTTGTGGACGGTGGGGACACGCAGCTTTCCACCATTGATACAGATGCAAATGGAGAGTATTCTTTTACCGTGACGAATGCTTTTGCCAGTACTTATGAATATGAAGATATTCCCTCGTCGGGAATAAATTTTGATGAAACGAGTAACCCATGCATCAGTGGCAGTGAATTGACACGCACAATCAGTGTCAGTGACAGCTACACGATTGCCGATGTGAATGTTGGCATCAACCTAACACACACCTGGCGGGCCGATATTGAAGTAACGGTAACTTCTCCTAATGGTACGGTGGTGAAAATCATTGACAATACTGGAAGTGACCACAATAATTTTGATCTTTTGCTGGACACTGCCTCCGGCAATGCAATTAACGATGGGAACAACGATAATGTAGATGCCCCACGGTACGGCAATGACAGGATTGCTGGCCCATCCAATTCACTCAATGCATTTAATGGGGAAAATGTCAATGGGAACTGGACAATTAAGATCTGTGATTCAGCGGCGGGAGATGCAGGGGTTTATTATAGGTCATTGTTGCAAATCGCTTCCGAAACTAAATATTATGTACTCGAAATAGATACAACTGATCTGCCCTGTGGGGCTACTATGGGAACGGATAATGTGGAGACAGCCAGTTTTATTGCCAACAATCAAATAGATTGTGCCAACAACTTTGGATACTTGCCCTCTTCCTCGGTAGCTGTTGCAGGAAGTAATTCTCCCGTTTGCGAAGGCGATGACATTGATTTGACTGAAAGCGGAGGCTATGCAGCGAGTTGGAACTGGTCAGGACCAAATGGTTTTTCATCTACCCAGCAAAACCCAAGCAATGGAAATGCTGCAACAGTTGATGCAGGAAGTTATTCAGTGACCATAACCGACGGCAATGGATGTACTGCAACGAGTAGTATTTCTGTAATTGTAAACACTTTGGTCAATGCTGGCACGGCAGTTGCAAATGATTCTATTTGTATAAGTGGGAGTGGTCTCTCCCTTATAAATCTCTTTGATAAAATAACTGGTGAGGACTCGGGTGGCACATGGACTGTGGTAAGTGGATCTCCGGGTTCTAATTTTGATGCTTTATCAGGGACACTTGACCCCAACGGCCTCCCCATTGACACATATGTTTTTAGATATACAGTAACAGGTATCCCCCCGTGCACTGATGATACAGAAGATTATACATTAATAATTTATAGGTGTTGTCCTCCCAATATTTGTTTACCCTTGACCGCTACTAAGAATAATTGAATTGGATGCATTCCAATTTTTTACACAAAGAACTTACCTACGAACAAACCTACCATTCTACTGGATTAATATTAGTTAAATTAAATTAGTTAAATAAAAACAGTATCCCAAAGCACTGATAATCAATTGCTTGGGATACTGTTTTTTTTTATTTTCACATGAAGAATCCGGAGGTCTTTCTACAAATAAGTAGGGAAGTCGCCTCCGTCTCATAATGTTGCCCTATCGGACCATTTATCATTTTTTAATTAACCAAACGACAAACTTTACAATGCGACTTTCAGTACAAAAACTACTGGCCGTATGGGTGCTGACATTGAGTACAGCCTTTACAGCCTTCAATCAAAATGACCTGTCTCTGGGTGTTACATCCTCGGCAGGACAAGTGAGTATCAGTGATACAGAAACCTTTACCGTTACCGTAACGAATGAAGGGGCAACCAGCGTCACTGGCGTTGAGGTCACAGTTGTCCTCCCAACTGGGGTTTCTTTGGGTACACCCACAACGTCTGCGGGGTCTTATGCAGCAGGTACATGGACCATTGGTTCTATCGCTGCTGTTACGGGTTCCGTAACATTGACTTTACCTGTAACCCTTACTGGCACAGGGGTGCAGACACTCCAGGCTCATATCACGGCCATGACTGAAGTGGATGGTGATTCTGACCCCACGGACAATAGTCCTTTGGAGGATGATTATGGAGCAGCCTGTATGACGGTACCGTTTGAGTATTGTGCTGGAGAAACCGTTGATATCACTGCAACAGCAGCATCAGGTCATAATTCCTATCAATGGTTTAAAGACAATGTCGCTATTCCGGGGGCAATAAACGAAACATATAATATTACTGCAGCTGGTGATTACCGGTACGAAACGAACATTGGAGCAACGGGGTCTTGTGCTGGCGGTTCTTGTTGTGATATCATGGTAATCGAGAATGCACTTCCGATTGCTGGCATCACTAACAACGACGGCACGACGGAACTGACCTGTCTCCAGACCTCTATTTCGCTGACAGCGACAGGCGGTGGAACGTACCTCTGGTCCGACGGGGGCGGTACAACCACTGCGAACCTCTCGGTGACTGCACCAGCAACTTATACTGTAACTGTGACAGGAGCCAACGGCTGTACGGCG
>JAJCYI010000077.1 GCA_029263015.1 Saprospiraceae bacterium
AGGATAAACAATATCCGATCGGCCTGAAAACCAAAAAAGAGGATATTGACTGGGATAAAATTTATCAACATCCGGATCTGCCTCAGTTCAATTACTTTATGAAACCATAGCTTGGCCTAAGTTATTGATTTTACTTTACTATGCACGTTTCGGGTACCAATCCAAAGAAAGCCCCTGTCGTCAAGATGCAACGCCGCAATCTTCATTTGGGAAAGCCCACTCCTCATTGTGTAAATCCGATAGGAAGGCAACTGGGCATTTAGCAGACCCAAACTGAAGAAAAGGAATATCGAGATAAAGATTCTCAAAAGATGTGTTCATCTTTTCAAAATCTTAAATATAGTAAAATGCTGGTAGTTGGAGGCTTTGAGGAGCTAGAAAGCAGTGGTAGTCTGACACCAACAGAGTTATTCATTCATTGGCCTAAGGTAGTCAGATATTTTTTATCTCCTATATAATAAAAATAATACTCTAAATCCCTCATTGACACATCCACCAAATTATTTTTCCAATCTTTTAACATATCCCAATAGTCAATATATGACTTGAGTCTCTTGTCAATATTTTTCTCATTGATATTTATACTCTTTGGGAATTTAAGGATGCTTTCTTCGTTGATTTCATCTTTAAAGAAATGATTCCATCCAGCAATCACACGTGAATCTATCATTGGCACCTCGTCTGGATAAATTATATGTAAAATCTTTGAAGCCCCGACTAATGAATTATTACAGTTAGGGGCTATCTTTTTTATGAGATCAACCCTTACACTATGATCATTTTCCAATTTGATTATTAAATCAAGTAAATCATTCCATTCAAAATATTCTTCAAAGTGTAAATTCAACATGGTAGGCATCCAGCTATATGCAATGGCAGCTATAATCAAGAATTCTGTTCTACATCTACATGGATGACCTATATAAGCATTATATGCTATCTTCTCATTTTCAATCCTTTTTTTCCTGACATCAAACTTTGATACCTCAGTAGCTTTCTGTTTTTTATTAACTTCAAAAAGAAGTTTTTTGTAATGCTTGTGCCCTAATTTCATGTCTTGTTTTTTTATTTAATTCAGTTGATTGGTCTGCGCGTATGCAACATCCGCTCCGCATCCTCGTCCGTCCATCCTTTTTCGTCCCAAACTTTATTAGCGGCCTGAATGGCTTTATCAGCAAAATAACGAGTCAGAAAACGTCTGATTTTCAATAAATCCTCATCTGAGACATTGCGGGAAAAAACTTTTAGGAGTTCCAATTGAACATTGGATAAAGGCATTTTCAATGATTCCATACTTCTGTTTTTTCTGGTAAACGATAGTTCAAGGTACAAAGTTTTACAAATATTCGCTGGTACACGATGCCGCTCCGTACACCGAATCCCCAGATTCAGAAGAAGAAGGTCAAAAAGTGGTGCAAATCTGGGGTTTCGCAGTACATCTCGCTGGCAGCATACTACACAATCGGGTTATCCGGTTTCCAGAATCCCTGTGGGAAAACGAATTGGCTTCCAGCGTTCCAGACGGGTCTTTGTTTCCGAGGACTCTGGACAAGAGGCGAGTGCCAGGCGGACAAAGAAAAGGAGGTGATGTGCTGATTTCATTATCCGGTTTTAATAGAACGGTGATTTGGTTTTTGGGAGTGACTGTTTAAAAGGGTACTAACTGAGGCATTCACATCAGCCACTGCCGTGCATTGGCATTGCGGGTCAGCTTTTGGCGGCGGTTGGCGTTGATGCATTGTAAGTGTTTTTTCACTATTTTACTGCTTTATAACGCGCTTTACGGTTGACCGGCTTTCAGTTAGTATGTAAATGAAGTACATTCCATTTGGCAGATTACCGATGTCAATTTGCTTGTAATCTGACAGTTTTTGCGTTTTTATGAGCCTGCCAACATTGTCTGTCAACCGTACAATTCCTTCATCACTGTTTTTACCTTGTACCTCAATAATCCCTGTTGTCGGATTAGGAAATATGCTGATTTCGTCGCTTTCTATGTTGATACTGATTGTTTTAGAGTATTCATACTTTCTATCAAAATCCACTTGCTTTAAACGGTAGTAGTTAACGCCCATAAATGGGTTAGGATGAATAAAAGTATATGATTTCATATCAGTAGAGTTGCCACTGCTTTTCACAGTACCAATATCCTTAAAATTCCTGCCATCCTGACCATTCCCTATTTGGAAGTAGTCATTGTTCTGTTCAGTGGCGGATTGCCAGGATAGAATCACTCTGTTTTCTATGCTTTTTCCAGTAAATGAAACCAATTCAATTGGCAAAGCAAGACAAGCCGCTTCTACCTCTGACCTTGTAGCACAGCCTGTGGCATTTCCTGATATGGTTGCAGGATTAGAGGGGATGGCGAGATAATCACAAATGCTTTGGACTTCGCATAAAGAGAGCATTGTGGAATTTTCAATTCTTAGTTCTGTGATAGTTGTGTGGTCAATATTATCCAATCCCGTTAAATCGGTCAAGGCATCATTTTGTTCAATTTTAAGATCCCCCCCAATAGAATTGAGTGCATTTAGTCCTGTTAAACTCGATAAAGCGCTATTAGCAAGAATCTCAATATGCCCTCCAGTGGTAGTGAGTGCATTTAATCCAGTTATAGCCGTTAAAGCGCCATTGTTTGAAATATTAAGCCCTCCCCCAATAGAAGTCAGCGCATTTAATCCAGTTATACCCGTTAAAGCACTATTATACCTAATCTGAACGAGCCCCCCGATAGAAGAGAGAGCATCGAGCCCTGTTAAACTTGTCAAAGCAGCATGGTTATCAACATCAAGACCCTCCCCGATAGAAGTGAGCGCACCCAGCCCTGTCAAACTCGTCAAGGCGTCATTGTCCCAAATGTAAAGGTGTTTTCCGATAGAAGAGAGTGCATCCAGCCCCGTTAGACTCGTCAGGGCGGCATTGTTTTTAATCTCAAATTCCCCCCCGACGGAAGTGAGGGCATTTAATCCCGTTAAACTCGTCAGGGCATCATTGTTTGAAATGATAAACTTTTTTTGCCCCCCGACGATTGTAGTGAGCGCACCCAACCCTGTTAAACTCGTCAAGGCGGCATTGTCCGTAAATTCAAGAGCATTGATAGTGGTAAGTGCGTCAAGTCCTGTTAAACTTGTTAAAGCATCATTGTACCTAAAGAAGAGGTCTCCCACTATTGTAGTGAGCGCACCCAGTCCCGTTAAACTCGTCAAATAGGTAGACTGAAAGGAAAGTTCATCCCCGATAGTGGTAAGTGCATCAAGTCCCGCTAAACTCGTCAAGGCATCATTGTCCTGAAAGTAAAGGCCTCCTCCAATAGAAGTGACAGCGGAAAAAGCATTCAGATTGGTAATATCTCCGGGAGAACCCCCAAAAATAAATAGAGTTCCAATAATTTGGGTGCATCCAGGATAATTAGTGGGAAACGCATCAATTTGTGATTGTGAAGCAAAAACAGTGTTACCTGGAAGACAGGTTTGAGCATTTATTCCAATACTCAAAAGCACGAAACAAAGTGTAATAGCTAAATTTTTCATGATTTTGATATGCGTACATCCCTTCTTTTGGCAAAAAATTCACTTCAAAAAATCAAAAATCCACCCACACCCCTGCAATGAAAGTGCGGGGCGCAGGTACAGTTCCCCAATCAATCCCCAAGTGGGGTGGGAGGAGGTGTCAACGCCTCCATATTGTTCGTATTCGCTTGAATTTCAGGGTCTAAGCTGGGGTGTTTCGCAAAAGTGAAAGTATTCTGCGCGGTGAAATAAGCCTTGATAGTATTGCTACCCAAGGTTTTCATGGAGATCAGTTTGCTCTGAATGGCAAGGACGATCTTTCCGGCTTTCTTCGAATTGCTGCATCCATTCCTCGAAATTGTCGAAGGCAGGCAGCCCGGCGTTGATGATTTCCAAGGCTTTGGCAGGGTCGGTTTTTTGCGGCCGCTGTGACGTCTCCGTCGTTGTGAAGCGGATTTTCAGCCGCTCCAATAAGGGCAGCAGCACCTGCCAGTCGCTCGGATTGGTGATTTCAAGCAGTACATTGGTCATAAACTTTGGATTTTGTAACTCACGCAAGGTTGTTGTTTCAGGCAAGCTATTTATTTTAAGGCATTCAGACCAGGTATTCTATCTCATAGGCACCACGAAAATACCTGAAAGGCGTCACAACAACAAAAGCACAGCGCACAGGAAATAGTCCTGCACCGCTCCGTACACCGAATCCCCAGATTCAGAAGAAGAAGGTCAAAAGCGGTGCGAATCTGGAGATTCGCACTACGCTATCGGGTTTTCTTGATTCTCCGAAACCCCTTTCTGAAATGCCCTCACCAGCCGTTTGGCACTTTCGACGCGCTCATCTGGTATTCCATTTTCCTTTCCTCCTCCATTTTGCTCGCTTGACACGTAAACTGGGATTTCACGGATCACTTCAATTTCTTTGATATTGTTTTTCACTTCAAAATCGAGTTGGGCATTTTCCAATTCCAATTTGTGCTTCTCCCGCTCAAGCACATTGTTTTCACCTTCCATCACCCTGATTTCGCTTTGTGACTTAATCAATTCGTTTTCAATAGCTTGTAGTTGTTTTTGGAGGTTTTCAATACTTAATTTTTGGGTTTCACTTTCAGATTCAAGCCGGTCGATGTCAACTTGTTTTTCCTTCAATTGGGATTCAGTTTCCTTGGTATCCCGAACCGCCAGATCAATGTTGCGGTTTTGCAGATACCAAGCACAAACGAACCCAAGCAAAGCGGCGCCAGTGAGTGCAATTAGGATTAAAATGGTGAATGCCATAGTGTTCAGTTTCGTTAGTGTTTAATATTTAGGGGTTATCGCTGGCTTTGCACAAAAGGAGACACCTTTTGTGCTTATTCAATGACTGTTATTTCCACCCGTTGCTGGTCTTCGCCATGAGCTGCCCCAGGATGTGATTCAATAATAATATTTTTTCGCCGGACGCCTGTATCGACCAAATAGCGCCGCACAGCCAGTGATCGTCGTTCTGCCAAATTCCCGCTCACGGCCTTTTCCTCATCTTTTGATGAATAACCTGAAAGGATCAAACGGTGTTCTGGCTTATTCCGAACCAACCTCCGCAGACTATCTAAAACAGACCTGTTTTTCTTGGCAAGTGTAAAAATCTCTTTGTCGTATTTAAAAAGAATTGCTTGCGGTTTGCCAGCAGGCACTTTCTTTGGGGGGTTTTCACTTGTCACTTCATCCGAATTGGCCATTTCCAGTGAATCATCACCAACGGCTTTTTCTTTTGTCGTGAAATGGAGGTCGACTCCACCAAGCAATCGGTCTTCCACCAGGTAATGAAGTCCAATTATTTTTGATTCCAAGTTTATCTGTTCAGGATTTGCTCCATATTCTACCAAAAGGTCCTTGATTGCCTTTGCCCTGGCCAACCCAAGATTTGGATAAGGCGACCTGTTCCGCTCCCCATCTATGTATTTCCCTGAAAGCAACAGCATTCTTTCTGGTTGGTCATGGAGATGGTTTGCGAGGGATTTTATTAGCTCAATACTTGATAAAGGTAAGACAAGCGTTGCATCGGAAAGGTGAAAAGAAAAAACTTCTTTTGAAGTAAACTGCTGGTCACCATCAGTGATGGTAATGGCAGAGACCAAAGTTCCCTCATTTGAAAGATCGTTGGGAGAATGCTCTTTGGAGAGCCACCAAGACCAAAGTGTCACCCAAACAAGGCAGGCGATACCAGATACTGGTGGGATAAGTTTGCTCATACAGTCTTAGTGCGTTTAGTGTTCCACAAAAAAATTACCCCGCAAAGATAAATTGAATTCTCGGAGTATGCAAGGTGGGTTTCATTGCTTCATGGTTTCATTGCTAATCAACCACCAACCCATGAAAAAGCTAACCAAACAATGGAACCATGAAGCAATGAAACAGTAAATCTTACTCCTCCCCCAAAAATGGGTAACGATAATCGGTTGGTGTAACGAAGGTCTCTTTGATAGTTCTTGGTGACACCCACCTCAGTAAGTTCCAGATGGAACCAGCCTTGTCATTGGTGCCGGAAGCCCTGGCACCTCCGAAAGGCTGTTGGCCGACTACGGCGCCGGTCGGTTTGTCATTGATGTAAAAGTTTCCGGCAGAATGACGGAGTATCTTATTGGCCACCAACACGCCTTGACGGTCTTTTGAAAATATAGCGCCAGTCAAGCTGTAAGGCGATGTAGAATCAACCAGTTTAAGGGTTTCTTCATATTTACGGGAGTCATAAACATAGATCGTCAGCACGGGGCCAAAGATTTCTTCGACCATGGTTTTGTACTTTGGATCTGAGGTTTGGATAACTGTAGGTTCGATAAAATACCCTTTTGTCCGATCGTAATTTCCTCCAGCAATAACAATCGCATCATCATCATTTTTTGCCTGTGAAATGTAATTGGAAATCTTGATGTATGCCTTTTCATCGATGACCGCATTGATGAAGTTGGAAAAATCCTCGGGCGATCCCATCTTCATGGATGCAAGGTCTTGGAGCAGATACTTTTTAACATCTTGCCAAATATTTTCCGGAACATAAGCTCGTGAGGCTGCTGAACATTTTTGACCCTGGTACTCAAAAGCACCTCGGCTCAGGGCTGTTGCTACTTGTTTTGCATCAGCGGAAGGGTGAGCTACAACAAAGTCCTTTCCCCCCGTTTCACCAACAATCCTTGGGTAGGATTTATATTTTGAAATATTGTTCCCGATCGTTTTCCACAGGTGCTGGAAAACGCCCGTACTCCCTGTAAAATGCAATCCAGTGAATTCAGGGTGATTGAAAATGACATCCCCAGCAGTTGGCCCATCCACAAAAACAAGGTTGATAACGCCAGGTGGCAAGCCTGCTTCATCAAAAATATCCATGATGACGTTGGCTGAATAAATCTGAGTTTCAGCAGCTTTCCAAACCACCGTATTGCCCATAAGCGCTGGTGCCCCAGGCAGATTACCAGCGATGGAAGTAAAGTTGAACGGCGTAAGCGCAAATACAAACCCCTCTAATGCCCGGTATTCCAAGCGATTCCAAATACCACTGGCACTCTCTGGCTGTTCGCTGTAAATCTGGGTCATGTATTCGACATTGAAACGCCAGAAATCACAAAGTTCTGCCACGCTATCAATTTCGGCCTGAAACACATTTTTGGATTGCGCCAACATGGTGGCAGCATTCATTTTCGCCCGGTACGGGCCGGCCAGCAAATCGGCTGCTTTCAGAAATATGGCCGCACGGTCTTGCCAAGGCATATTTTCCCAACCTTCTTTAGCTGCAAGCGCAGCCTCAATGGCAGCCTCCACAGTTGACCGGTCACCTCTATTGTAATAGCCCAGTACATGATCCGTTTCGTGAGGCGGGTGCATTGGGAGTTTATTTTCCGTCTCGACCTTTTTACCGCCGATGGTCATGGGCACGTCTATCTGGGCAGCTTTGAGCGCGGCCAGTGCTTCTTGGACATCTGCCCTTTCTGACGAACCGGGTGCGTAATTTAATACTTGTTCATTTACAGCAGGTGGAACCTGGAAAAATGCATTGGACATAGGTGAAATGGTATTTTATTTGGCTTAAAAAAAAGAATGCAAAAGTAATGAATCGGGACACGGGAAAGCAGGGTTTCTGACGAAAATTTGTTCGGTCAAAATAATTTTATTGAACCACGAAAGGCAAATTGGGACACAAAGGAAAGATCGTTTAAATTATCTCCATCAATCTTTTAATGCGGTCTATTTCATAAGTTGGTTTATGCTTTGTAAGATTGGTATTGCCTGACGGGTTGTACCAGCAAGTGTGAAGGCCAAAGTTGTTCCCTCCCTGAATATCAGAATTCAAACTATCTCCAACTACAATGACCTCGTCTTTAGATGGGTGTCCAATTCCTGAAAAGGCATGCTCAAAAAAACCAGCATCTGGTTTTGAAACACCTATTTCATCCGACACGACGATGCATTCGAAATAATGTGCAAAATCTGCTTTTTTGATTCTGGGCCGCTGTACTTCTTTCAGGCCATTTGTGATGAGGCACAATTTGTGGTCATTGTCCAACAATTCCTCCACCAACGCCCTCGCCCCATCGATCATAAAATCCGTTTGTGAAAGCTCTTGCAAATAATAACTGTTCATTTCAGCCGGGTCACGGTATTCACCAATGGCATCCATAAATCTTTCAAAACGAATATAGCGCAATTCAATGGCCGTGATTTCATTCCTTTCAAAAGCAGCCCATGTTTCATTGTTTATATCCTTATATATTTGAAAATAAAGAGGATCAGGTTTTATATTAAATTTTTCAAATGTGCAAGACAACGCATGGCGGGCAGATTTTTTAAAATCAAAAAGAGTATCGTCAGCGTCAAAAAAAATCCATTGGTATTTCATCGGGCGAATATAGGAAACTGGTGTCGGGCATTTAGGGAAGCCAGTATTACGAAGGGTGTATTTCAACCCTTAAACAAGACCAGAGACACCAAATAAACAACATATAATATTGTAAATACTATTCCTTCCCTTTTGCTAATCATTTTAGGTGTATATAAAAAGGAAGCACCGAACAATAAAAAGCTGGCCAATGCCACTAGGCCGAGGTCGTAATTGGAGGCTTCTGCAATATATGGCATGGGTTTTATGGTCGCTGTCACACCTAGCACCAAAAATATATTTAGGATATTGGACCCAATAACATTTCCGATGGCCATGTCGGTTTTCCCCTTTCTCGCTGCAACAACAGCCGCTGCTAATTCTGGGAGAGACGTACCGATGGCCACGATGGTGAGGCCGATCACCCGCTCACTAACACCTGCCATAGTTGCCAGCCCGATTGCACCGTCAACCAATAACTTGCCTCCGATAAATAGGCCAACTATTCCGACGACCACTAAAAACACACTTTTCCAAATAGAAATCACATGCACGTCGTCTGTCTGATCGGGTTCTTTCCTCGCCATTTCGAAAGTGTAAACGAAAAAGATAATCAAAAAACAGAGCAAAATCATCCCATCCGTCCTGGATATAAAATTGCCATTTGCATCTCTATCCAACCATAAGTCATTGGCCATCAGTCCCAAAACTACGACTGCAAGCAAACCAAATGGTATTTCTTTCCAAGTGGTATTTGATGAAATGACCAAAGGAGAAAACAGCGAGGCAACTCCCAATATGAGCAAGATATTGGCAATGTTGCTGCCCAAAACATTTGCAATTGCCAGGTTTGTCGAGCCTTCGATGGCCGAAAAAATATTAATCGCAAGTTCTGGAGTGGAAGTACCAAGGGCAACAATGGTCAGTCCAATTACTAAGTCTGATACATTAAACCGTTTGGCAATGGAAGAAGCTCCATCTACCAACCAATTGGCAGAAAAAAGCGTGAGCACAAGTCCCCCAATCAAAAAAAGAAGATCAAGCATGAATTATAGTTTGGGTAATTTTAGGGTCGCTGGCAAAAAAGGCGAGGCATCTCCCCCACCCCTTATTATTTCACGGACGATCGAAGAGCTGATATGCGAATAGGCTGGCTCACTAATAAGGAAAACTGTTTCCAGGTTTTTTCCAACGATGTTGTTCAATTGTGAAATCGTTTTTTCATAATCAAAATCAGATGCATTCCTCAGGCCTCTTAATAAAAACCCTGCACCGATTTTATTGCAATAATGTGCAGTCAGTCCTTCATAACTAGCAATTTCAATTTTCGGCTCATCGCCAAATACCTCCTCCAACCAATTGAGCCTCTGTTCCAATGTGTATAAGTATTTCTTTTGGGAATTAATGCCCACAGCGACTACCACCTTGTCGAAAATAGGCAAGGCCCTTTTGACAATTCGTACATGCCCAGTGGTGATCGGGTCAAACGATCCGGGGAAGACTGCTATTTTCATTGGAATTGCTTTTGCCCTTTGAAATTATCAGGTATTTAAGTTGCTTCTAACCAACCATTCTCTCCGCGTAAAGTTGGTAATTTTCGACGTCAAAGCAAACGAAGGTTACTTTTTCGATAAAAGTATTTTGGTTGATAAAATGGGCGGTTTCCTGGAAGGCCGTCTCTGCCGCCAAATTCTTTGGAAAACCAAAAACGCCCGTACTGATATTTGGGAAAGCAATGGTTTTCAATTGGTTATCAACTGCCAATTGCAAACTGTTGCGGTAGCAATTCTTTAAAAGTCTCACCATTTCATCCTTTTTTTCATCGTCCCATATTGGCCCTACCGTGTGGATCACAAACTTTGCAGGCAAGTTGCCAGCTGTTGTAATAACAGCCTCTCCTGTTGGGCAACCGCCCTGTTTTGCCCTGATCAATTTACACGCCTCTAAAATGGCAGGGCCTCCGGTACGGTGAATAGCTCCGTCAACTCCCCCACCCCCTAAAAGTGATGAGTTGGCGGCATTGACGATGACATCCACATTGATTTTTGTAATATCCCCTTGTTTTAGTTTTATCCGTTTCATTATTTTGAGATTGAAATTGAGAAATTAGAGGTATTCTGTTAAATTCCCACTGTTAGCTTTTTCAGTTCACAAAAGATACAAAAGAAATCAAAAGAGAAGGTCATTTTTGCGTTCTTCCATCCAATTTCAGAATTTCCAATTTCTAATTTCTAATTTCTAATTTCTAATTTCTAATTTCTAATTTCTAATTTCAGAACCTTCTCCAAAATATGGAAAAAAAGAAAAAAATACTAATTCTCACAGGCGGCGGCGATTGCCCAGGCTTGAACGCCGTCATCCGTGCAATCAGCAAAGCTGCCCGGCAAAACGGTAATTATGAGGTCTGGGGCAGTATCGAAGCATTCAATGGCGTGATGAAAGACCAACCTGAAATCGTGAAGTTGACAAGACGTCGGGTGGCTGGGATACACGTAAAAGGTGGCACCATCTTAAAAACCACCAACAAAGGTAATCCACTGAAATACCCTACCCAACTGGAAGATGGCACCTGGACTACCCGCGACCGGTCCGATGAACTGATTAATAAAATCAACGCCCTTGGCTTCCATGCCGTTGTCAATATTGGTGGAGATGGCAGCCAGACTATTTCACAGGCTTTGTTTGAAAAAGGGCTGAACATCGTCGGGGTACCCAAAACCATTGATAATGACCTGTCTGCCACGGATCTGACTTTTGGGTTTACCACCGCCGTTCAGATCGCAACGGAAAGTTTTGACCGCTTGGTGACTACTGCCGAAAGCCACCACCGAGTGATGATAATGGAAGTAATGGGCAGGGACGCTGGGTGGATCGCACTCCACACGGCCATTGCCGGAGGGGCCGAAATCTGCCTTATCCCCGAAATACCTTTTGACCTGAAATTCATTTTGAGAAAAATAAAAAAGCGCTACAACAAAGGCCGGGGGTTCGTCAACATCGTTATTTCAGAAGGGGCAAAACCGGTGGGGGGATCGGTGACAGGCAACTTGGCCAAGGTCAAAGGCGACCTCCACATCAAACTCGGCGGCGTGGCCAACCAACTGCGAGCCGACCTGGAAGCTGCTGGCTGTCAGTCCCAGATCCGCACTACCATCCTGGGGCACACACAGCGCGGCGGAACGCCTGTCTCTTTTGACCGGATATTGGCGACGGCGATGGGTGTAAAGGCTTTCGAACTCATTGACAATGAGGACTTTGGAAAAATGGCTGCTTTCCGTAACAACCGTGTGGAATCAACAACGTTGAAAGAAGCCATCAGTCAATATAAGGTGCTCAAACCCGATAGCTATCTGATCAGAACGGCGAGGACGGTTGGGGTTTCGTTCGGGGACAAGTGATTGAACGCAGAGACGCAGAGGTGCAGAGAATAAAAAAGACCTCGGCGTCTCTGCGTTTAATCCGCCACCACCATAAACTTATTCTTTTTGCCATTTTCCACCATTACGTAACGCCCGTGCAAAAGTGATTCGTGGTTCACAACCAATTCAGGATCAGTCACTTTGTCCTTGTTCACAGATACTGCCTGCCCTTTAATGGCGCGCCGGGCTTCACTTTTTGACGTAACGATATCCGTACTTTCAGCCATCAGGTCAATGATGTTGACACCGTTGGCAAGTGCATCTTTTGGCACCTTGAAACTCGGAATTTCTTCCGCCACGGTGGCCAGGTCTTTTTCACCCAATGCTAGCAAAGTTTCTTTCTTTGCTTTGTTGTTGAACATAAGTTCCGAAACTTTCTGCACAGCATTGAATGCTTCTGTGCTATGCACCCGGACAGTCACCTCTTCCGCCAGCAACCGCTTCAGCATCCTCGGATCATGCTCGTATTGAGCCTCCATCGCCTCCACTTCTTCTTTACTTTTATAAGAAAAATAGCGGGTAAATTTTGGCACATCCCTGTCGTCGGCATTGATCCAGAACTGGTAAAACTTATAGGGTGTCGTCATCTCGGCATCCATCCAAATGTTACCTGCCGTTGATTTTCCGAATTTGGTTCCGTCAGCTTTTGTGAGCAGCGGCGTGGTGATGCCATGCGCCTTGGCACCTAGGTTTTTACCCACAAATTCAGTCCCAGAAGTGATGTTGCCCCATTGGTCGCTGCCGCCCATTTGTATGGTGCATCCATATTTTTGGTACAGGCACTGAAAGTCGTATCCCTGGAGCAATTGGTAGCTGAATTCAGTAAAAGAAATCCCCGTGTCCAACCTTCTTTTGACACTTTCTTTTGAAAGCATGTAATTGACTGTTAGTGTTTTACCAACATTTCTCATAAAATCCAGGATGTTCATGTTTTTATAAAAATCCAGGTTGTTGGCAAGGATTGCCTTGTTGGGGCCGTCTTCAAAATTGATGAACCGTTCCATTTGTCCAATCTGACGCGCCACATTTGCATCGAGTTCTTCCTCCGATTTCAGTTCCCGCTCTTTGTCCTTGCCTGAGGGGTCGCCGATGCGCCCGGTCGCACCGCCCATGAGCACGATCGGCGTATTACCGGTGCGCTGGAAAAGGTTCAGCAACATCACCTGAACATAATTTCCAATGGTGAGTGACGGCGCAGTTGGATCAAATCCAATATAACCTATCTTCCCTCCGTTTTTGAGGTGTTCACCAGCACCATCTGTCATTTGGTGCAACATGGTCCGCCAATTCAGTTCTTCTGTGAAATTCATTTTTAGAGTCTTTGAGTTTCTGAGAGTTTGAGTTTCTGAGGGTTTTGAAAAGAAGCGACGCTTTTCTAAAAAGCGTCGCTTCTATGCCTGAGTTCCTGAGAAAGCCGTTTCATTCAAAAATCCATGAACCCAAACTCTCAGAAACTATTTTCTAACCGCGCCAAAAATAGACAACTTCAATATCTTTGCCGACATGAACCTCGAACGATTTATTGCAAACCGCGTTGCATCCACCAACCAACAATCCTTTTCAGGGTTGATTATCCGCATTGCCATCATTGCCGTGGCCCTGAGCCTTGCTGTAATGATTATTGCATCAGCGGTCATCGCAGGTTTCAAGTTACAGATCGGAGACAAGATATTTGGCTTTTGGGGGCACATCCACATCACGAGTACCCAGATCAACCGGACGACGGGCGAAGCGGTGCCAATTAGCATTAATCAAGATTTCTACCCAAGTATCGATACGGTAGGCCCTGTCAGGTACCGTGAAAATTTTTCCTTGCTGGGTTATGAACTTCCTTTTGAAGTAAAAAAAGCAACTAACGGTGGCATCAAGCACATCCAGGCATTCACGCTCAAGCCGGGCATCATTAAAACGAAGTCTGAGATCGAGGGCATTGTACTGAAAGGAATCGGAGATGATTTTGAGTGGTCATTTTTCGACAAGTACCTGGTTGAGGGTGAACAATTGGAAATGCAAGATTCGGCTTCCGGCAGGGGCATTATTTTATCCAAACAAACCGCGACCAGGTTGCAGTTGAAGGTGGGCGACCAATTTATTTTCAATTATGTCCAGGACGGGGACACCTTCCTCCGCCGATTCCAAGTACAGGGCCTTTACAAAACGGGACTGGAAGAATACGACCGTAAATTTGCATTGGTCGATATCAGGCAAGTGCAAAGCCTGCTCGGTTGGCAACCCGATCAAGTGGGTGGCTTTGAGGTGTTTATTGACGACCTGAGCGACCTGGAAATCATGTCGGAATACATTTATTATGAAGAAATCCCCAGTGAGTTATATTGCGAAAGCATCCGCAGCAAGTACCCTGCAATATTTGAATGGCTGGCCTTGCAGGACATCAATGAAGTCGTCATTATCATGCTAATGATAATTGTTGGTTTGATTAACATGGTAACGGCCCTGATGATCCTCATCCTTGAGCGCACCAATATGATCGGCACATTAAAAGCACTCGGTCAAACGAATTGGGGCATCCGAAAAATATTCCTTTACCATGCTGGGAGAATCATCTTACTGGGTTTGTTTTGGGGAAATTTAATGGGAATCGGGTTCTGCCTGTTGCAGCAAAGATTTGGCATCATCCAACTCTCGGAAGAAAATTACTACCTCTCCGTCGCACCGATCGAATTGAAATATTGGACTATCCTTATCCTTAATATTGGCGCGCTGTTGGCCATCATGTTATTCCTGATTATCCCGTCCTGGTTGGTTACAAGGATCAGTCCGGTGGAAGCAATCAGGTTTAAGTGATGCGTGGATTAATCCTTGAGTTCTGCGTAATAAAGAAAAAATAGGAAATGAAATTGCTACCTCAAATAATAATTTTGACAATCATTGATTTTGTTCTAATCTGGATTTGGGTAAAAGCAATAGACCCCGACCCAAGTATTTCAATCGGATTAATAATTTTAGTGCCTCTTGTTTTCGGATTGAATTTGATTGCAGCAGGGATTGTATATTTTATTAAGAAAGAATTTGTAAAACTCTTTTTATTCAATACTATAATCGCTTCGACTATTATGTATTTCTTATTTATTGAAGGAATAAATCGGCATCAGAGATTGAGGTTAGAAAGCTGGGAATTCCAAAAAACAGATACGATTTTTACAATTATCAGATGGAAAGAATCGAATACTTTTAACATGTCTTATAGCACAAACCCTGGTTCTTCCTGGGGGCTCGAGGGAGGAAGTTGCGAAATTGAAAGTGATGAAATTATTTTATATGGAGACTCCACAGAGTATAAAATCAAAGACATGATGTTATTTGGCTTTAGAGAAGTAAGAGATACAATCAAATTAAAAAAAATAGAAAGATAAATACTACGCACAACAAAGGTAGCGGTCCATTCCGCCTAAACGGCGGCACGGTAGCTACACGAGATGTTAGTCAGAATCAGAAAAAACCAACCAATTACATTTGATGAAAATATATGACCGTGTTGTTTTAGCTAAAAAATGAAAGAAATACCAAAAAAGGGATATGACTAAATTGAGTAATAATATCGAATACCGACAACTCATCGAAAAGATTGGTGATACCTACCAAACTGCAAAAAGCAAAATTATTTCTGCGGTAAATACACAAATGCTCAAAGCCTATTGGGAAATCGGAAAATACATAATCGAGTTTGAGCAAGATGGGGATTTAAAAGCAGGGTATGGGAAAGCATTATTGGAAAATTTGTCAAAAGACCTTTCACTTCGATATGGAGGTGGATTCAGCAGAAGCAATCTTAATTACATGAGGCAATTGTACAACAAATACCCAATTTGTGAGACATTGTCACACAAATTGAGTTGGTCACACTATTATGAACTGTTAAAAGTAGAAGACGATTTAGCAAGAAAATTTTACGAAAAACAGTCAGTAGCCGAAAGTTGGACAATTCGTGAACTAAGGCGGCAAAAGAAATCAGGCCTCTTCCACAGGTTGGCAATCGGAAAAGATAAAGAAGAAATATTAAAGCTATCGAAGCAGGGGCAGATAATTGAATCAGAAGAGGATTTTATCAAGAACCCATACGTTTTTGAGTTCCTAAATTTCCCTGAGAATTATCAATACACGGAAACAGACCTTGAAAAAGCAATAATTGACGATTTACAGAAATTTCTTCTGGAGCTAGGGAAGGGTTTTGCCTTTATGGGGAGACAACAACGGATAACTTTGAACAACCGGCACTACTTTGTAGACCTGGTGTTTTATCACGTAAAATTGAAATGTTATGTTTTGATAGATTTGAAAATCGGTGAAGTGGTACATGAACACATTGGGCAAATGAAATTGTATCTTGAATACTTCACCAAAGAAGTAAATGAAGAAACCGACAATGAACCAATCGGGTTAATATTATCGGAAGAAAAAGATGATATTATGGTAGAATATGCCATGTTGAATGATACCTCAAAGTTGGTGGTTTCAAAATATCAACTTTACTTGCCCGATATAGAACAATTGAAAAATAAAGTAAAAGAAATAATAGAAAAATGACTGGCAGTAACAATGTGCCATTTGTGCTAAACGCTCAAACTGCATTTTCACGGACCATTCTCTGTGGCCAATTCCATTGATCCTTGTTGTAAAAAAATAAGCGGGCAGAGCGAACTCCACCCGCTTAAGGGCATCAATAATAAAATTCAGGGGTCAGGGGCAGGGCTGTTAAGTTCTCGTTTTTAAATTTTAAATTTAAAATGATGAATTTAAAACTTAAAAATGACTTGTATGTAAAACACTCATAATCAGATAAATACGTGTGTTTTATTTTTGCATTTACCATTTTACATTAAAACCCTTAGCACTTAACAGCCCTGGGGTCAGGGGGCGAGGAGTCAGGAACAAAGACAAAAACCTGAATATTTTCCCAACCACTTTCTGACTCCTCGCCCCTGACCCCTGACCCCTGACTCCTAATTTATCAAAAGCATCATCTTCGTGGCCGTATGCGCTGGCGTGTCAAGTCGATAATAGAAAATGCCGGCACCAGGCAGTTCATTTCGGTTCAATTGTATTTCATTGAACCCTTTGTCGTATTCTCCCACAATGCTTTTCACCATCCTTCCGGAAATGTCGGTAACGCTGATCGTGGCGGGAGAGGCTTCCGCCAAACGGAACCCGATCGTTGTGGTTTCGCTGAAAGGGTTGGGCACATTTTGCAACAGCTCAAACCCAGCAGTTGGGTCTTTGAGGATTGCCAATTCCACTTCCATTATTTCACCAGAAACATCATAAGCTTCGGCAGTCGTATATCGGCTGTTCAATTGAACGGTCTGACTGAGTTGCCCTGGTTGCTTGGTTTTGAACATCAAACGAATGATGCTTTGGTCGTTCAGCCAAGTATTTTGATGGTCGTTCCAACTCACGGTCAGTATTCCGTCCTGCACAAAAGTGTAACCAAAATGTCCAGCATCGGCAAGACTCGGAGCCACACCATCGAATTCGAGCACAGTTGGATCAAACTGAAGGGTAAACTGGAATCCAGTGACATCGAAATCGTCGGTTGTCAAATCCAAAACCAATTCTTCACCCTTTTCCCAATTCCTATTTTGAGTAAATAATACCAGCGAGCCATTGGTCGTGCGGTCGTGTGTGCCACCATAGATATTGGCCTCAGCACTGCCATTGACATCGCCTGTCTTGATGGCAATGAAATCGGCGTCCAAAACATCATCGGGTACATTGTTGATGTTGATAACCTCAGGGAACTGAATAGCCCAGGGATTGTGTGGGTTTTGGAAAACAAAGTCCTTCGGCACAAACCGCCACGATGTATTTGAGGGAAATTCCTCCGTAATGTAAAGGATCAGTTTGCGTATTTCAACCAAATCAAAAGTCGTAATGGCCCCTGACCTGTTGGCATCGGCAGCTATCATTTTATACGGCGAATCGAGCAACTGAAGACCGAGTATGTGCTGACTTATTTTAACTAAATCAAAAGTGGTCACACCATTTCGGTGATCTTCATCCTTGATCGGAGTGAGCGTCACGTCATTGCCAATCGGTAAATTCAGGAATTGAAAACTCCCCGTCGGGTCGGTCATCCAATAGGAGGATTGTTGACCGCTGAGACTGATATTCACATCCTGCACGGGTTGGCCGTCCTCAGTGTCAATGATGCCACCGATGTGTACCACGAGCGAGTCGTCCATGCAGGCAGTATCACCCTGCACCTCGATAAATGTGGTGCAAAAGTCTTGGTTACCCACATCATCTGTCACCCAAATCTCCACTGAATCACCTGGCATATCGAAACAGAAAAAGGTAGTATCAGTATTCAGTGTATCTGGGGAAAACGAAAATTTCACCCCCGAACAATTATCGGAACTGCCATCATCCAGTTGAGCCGCATTCACCATAATCATGGGTGGCAGGGTCTGCATGATGACGACAACGAGGCCATCTTTGCAGAATACAGTCGGTGCCTTGCAATCCTCGACCGTCACGGTGGTGGAGCACGAAGATTGGTTGTTACAGTTGTCCATTGCAGTAAATTCCACTGTGTATTCTCCTGGGGGAACATTCGTGTAAGGCCCCAGAGTCGACCCATTTGGCAGGCTGGTCATCACACTTACCGAAGTCATTGGACTACAATCGTCAATGGTATTTTCCAGATCGGGCAGCAGAACTGTTGTCACGCATAGAGAGTCATCAATGCAAACATTTGGAACGTCACAACCCGTTGTAAACACAGGGATTGTAAAATCATTCACAATAATCTTTTGTGTATAAACTATGTACCCATCCCAAGGATCGCTGTCAGGATCGCTGTCGGGCACAGTTGACTGGTTGGCCATGCTGTTGTTGGGCATGAATGCAGCATTCCAGCTATCCCTGAAAGTCAGGTCATCACAATCGCCGTCCCCATCAAGGTCACAATCTGGGAAACTTAGGCCAAGGTCTTCTTCCGAAGCTTCGATCACCTCTTGATCTACTTCATCACCGACCACACACCAGTTTATCACGGCCCAAGTCCTGACTATTTTAAAACAGGCATTTTGAACCACATTCAAGGTGTCGTCGTCATAAGAGATCGCAATCATTTCACAGGTTTCATTGAAAATAATGGGTTCTCCAAAATCAGGTAAGGCATTTCCACAAGTCGTTGACAAATCGGCAGGAAACTGCACCACCCAGTCGGATTGGTGGAACACATTGATCTGCTGCGAACAACTTGGTGAAGAAAGTCCTTCCAAACCCGTGGCTGTCCAAGTCCTGGTGATGGTTCCTTCCAAACACTGCGTCAAGTTGATGTCTATATTTTTTGAAACGGTAAAACCACAATTATCCATAAATGTTGGTGTCCCAAATTGGGCATCCAACAATTCATTTTGAGCAGTTTCATCACCATTTAGCGCAGCTAATTGTGTCTCAAGATCCAATGCATAATCATCGCAACTGATCGTTTGCCCTGACGGGCATGAAGTCAATTGTGGACCCAATTTATCACTAACATTTGCCTCAATCATGCAATCGTTAAAGTTGCCGTGACAATCAAATACCCGGAACACCACCATCTGAGGCCCTGCCCCCACATCGTTGCAGCAGAACAAGACCGATGGGCCAAATACCAAATCATCGTGGCCGTCATCACAAGGGTCATTCATACGGCGCACCTGGAAATTGTCTATGCAACAATTGTCGTTGCTGCCATCGTCAAAAGTAGCTGCAAAAACAATCGCAGTTCCATTGGTGGACAAGCTCACTTCAGTCACTTCATCGCAAATAGCAGCAGGCGTCAAATTGTCAACAATTGATACTTCCACGAATATGCTGCTCATGTTTCCACAAGCATCGGTTGCCCGGTATTCGATCGTATGAATGCCGATAGCCAACCCAATATTTGGAATAAACCCACCTTGACTACCATCTGGCACAACGTAATTCGCTGCCCCGACTGGCGTAATGATCTGGATGTTGACATCGTTATTGCAGTTGTCCACTACGCTTTCTGGTGGGGGTAAAAATCCTGTTGAAACACATGGGAAAGGATGCTGTCCAGGAACATTGGCGTTTACTTCGAACGGTGCTTTTGAGATCACCGGGGCCACCTTGTCCTCAATCTTTATCATTTGTAAATTATCCTTGCCCTCCGAATCTACGAGGATAATATCGCCACTGCACCAGTCGATCACCGTCCAGGTACGTACAATTTTGAAACTGTTGCCGCAAGTAGTCAATACGCTGTTGTGAATGCTAATGTTGTAGCCGCAAACACCACCTGCGTCGGCAACAATGCCCGAGCCAGTATTTTGTAAAATAGCATTCGACAGGCCAGCATCCACGTCAATATCGCTATCCATCGGGTCAGTGTCAGAAATGGAAGGATGGGGTGGATTCGGATCAACTATGCTTGGAAAGGCATTGTATTGTTCGCAATGCCAACTAATATCATTGGGGAAAACAATGCCTGAGCGCGTCAATTCAATTTCAATGATGCATTGGTTTACAGCTGGATTGCCATGTACGTCGTGCCCAGCATAAGTGCGGCGGATTCGGTACACCCCATCATCACAAATATCATTATCTATCACTTGTTCGCCGACAAACGACACAACAGGGTCTGGATCACAATTATCAACCAAAATTGGAGGGAGAATCGCAGCCAAATTGCTGTCGCATGTTACCTGGATTGGTGCTGTCGGGCAGTCGAACACAGGACCAAGTTTGTCTTCAATATGAATGTAGCCCCAGCAGTTGTTTTTGTGAACAACATCTTTGATTTTTACGGTCAAGGTCTGTCCTACGTAACTTCCATCAATTTCATAAACATTGACAGTGGCTGGATTCATGTCAGGCACAGGAAAACCAAATAATGTTGTGACCATGAATACCTCATAATATGCGCCAAGCGGCAATAAGTCGTCGCTTGAACAAGCAGCGATTTCGCCTTCCAGCACCATATCAGGTATCAGGTTCACCACGCAAGTATCGTTCAATGAAACCTGTACACTATTATTGCAGGATAAGCCACCTCCAATCAAGTCCCAGCAATTGGTCAATGGTGTTGGGTCATTCGACCCACCTGTATCGCCTGGCCTACCGAAGTTAGTGGTCTCAGGGTTTAAACCTGAATCTGAATCATCGCTAACTTCTACGGGAGTTCCCAAAATACCATTTCCCGTTCCAAAACCAATAACATGAAGTTTGGGAATAACTGGTGTGCCTGGCGCATCTGGGTTCACTTCAATACGATACCGCACAATGAAAATTTCTCCTGGCTGCAAAAGGCCACCTCCTGCCAACAGGTCGTTGGAGCCATCATATCCAGCATTCTCCGAAGGATTAGTTGTTGCAGTATTAGGCGTCCCGTCAGTGGCAGTCATTACTATTTGTGGAGTGTCTGTTACACTTACAAACCCACTGCCAAGCTGTGTGCCCATTGTCAGGTTTTCGATCAATTTCAGATCTGTAAGGTCCACATTGCCAATATTTTGCGTCAACACTTCCAATATGACATCAAAATTTCCCGGAAGCCCACTGGTTGCATAATCTACGCCAGCGATATGCTGGGTCACACGAATGGCGGGAAGGTTTATCTGGGTAGCATCATCATGCCCACCACTGTCATTCAAGAAGCCAATGTTATTGCTTTCAGCAATAAGACCAGCATCTGACATGTCAATTGCAAGGCAACCCGGAAGTGGTGTTTGGTTTGGAAACAAGCCCCTCGCACTCAAGGAAAGTTGGTGGGTCAGTGGCGTCATTGCCCCCAAGTCGTCAGGATTCAGTAGCATGACTACCTGAACGGTCATTTCATCGTTTTGCGAAAGCGGAATATTCGAATTGGCAAAAAGACCGACATCGCCACCCGTACCCGTAAATGTTGGGTTGATATTTGGGTGCGGATTAAAAGTTGTTCCTATCACGATCGGACTGCCGACGAGGTTCAAGAATACCGGCCCCAGATCAGTTCCCAAATCCTGCACAACCGCAAGTTCATCCAATTGGGTATTACCCGTATTGCGGACTTTCAAAGAAAGGGTGCATTCGACATTTCCATTTGCATCAAAAGGAGGGTTAGAATTAAAACCAAGTACCCGCATGGATGCATTAACGGCAGGAATGAAAAGCAGCAACCCATCCACGTCGCCACCTGTATCGCCCGGCGCACCGGTCGGCGCATCAGAAGCAGCCGACACGATTGCATCGGTAGGATCAGTGGCGAAGGCAAAAACCTGATTCGTAATGGGATCGTATTCACCCAATTGGTTGGGGTTCATTGTTATTGTCAAATCCAGCACCAATGTTTCACCTGGGGCCATCTTACCTGAAGTCCCATCGAATAGATTGAGTACAGTTACTCCATTAAAAGTGAGATTATTGATCGCTGGATCAGCGGTAACGGCATGTCCAAGTCCAAAACTTGCATCCACAAATCCCAGATAAGATCCAGTTGTCAAATGGTCGCCCAAGTCATCCAATAGTTGGAGGTTGGTCAACGTATCTGTTCCGCTATTTTGCATCTGGATACGGAAAGTCACATCGACATTTCCCGCATCTATACTTTGTGAAACACACCATATTTCTTTTGTCAATGAAATGCTATCCATGATGTTGCCAACAGGTGGGTTATTGGCAAGATCAGTCAGTGCAAATGGATCGTCAAAAATCGCCCTGGTCGCATTGCACAACAGCAAGGAAAAGGGTTCTTTACCATGAGGGCCTTGGCCCACCCCTTCCCGATAATATTCCACACAAACCTGATCCACGTCATTGCCAGCAGAATTTGCATCCCACCAGGGGCCAACACCATAATGCTGGTTGGCCAAAAAATGGATTTCAGCAGTGCCATCGCCAACCACGGTTGCAGGAGTTGCCGGACCATGTAAGCTGCCAGAAACGTTGACTGCTATTCCTCCCAGCGAGGCTGTCACGCGGACATGCTCGCCATCGTGAAAAAATTTGTGCTCGGCTGAATTGACTTCAAAAGGGGCTGGGCTATTAAAATCAAAACAATATTTTGTACCCGATTCCCCCAATGCCTCGCGGGCATTGTTGAAACTTGTCAACCCCCAACGATTGGGCATCCGATTGTTAATGGTTGCCGTATCAATGGCATTCAGTGCGCCAGTAACGCTGATGTCAACCAGGATGGGATTATTCATCGCATCCTCAAGTCCTGTGTCGAAACCCGTCACATTGGTCAGGGTGTCTGCATCATTCAGGGCAGCACGGTCAGCAGCACTCAGCCTGTTCCAACGGGTGATGGGTTTGGGATCGTTGCAGACCATCAATGCAGGGTTTTCCCCCACTAATTTGGTCTCGATATTTTCATTGAAAACAAAACTAAAAAACGGTAAGCTCAACACGAGCAATAAGGTGGTATTCCAGAATGGGATGACCGGTCTTGGATAAAACTTTTCTCTGTTCATGAGAATGGGAGCGGAATTGAGAGCAGGAAAGGAAATCTGAAAGGAAAGAGCAAGAGCATCCAACCCAACCTATTGGTAATCATGGAGGTACCACTCCCCATGCATCCAATTACTTGGAGGTCAAAATGCTTTTAGCCTTTTTTCATTTCTTAGTGATAACCATATAACAGGCAATACAAACTTACCGGATGTTGACCATCACTAATTAACCTTACACATACTCTTTGTTAGAAAATGAAACCTTCCGGACGCTCGCTGAGGTCGGCGCCAGAATCAAAAATCGGTATCGGGATGGGTCATTAGAAATGAAGAATTAAAAATTAAAAATGATGTTTCTTCATTCCTTGCAAGGACAGCCTTAAAATGGGAATTGAGTGTGGCTGTACCCTGAACAGTTTTGATATTACAAATAATACTAATATTATGCCAAATTAATATATGTTTATTTTCGTGTCAAAATGTAGAGCGGATTTCCAAATCCGCTTGGCCGGTTACGAATCTGGGGATTCGCAATACATGTTCCCATTAATAAATTAACCTGACCCAACCACAGGAGAATCGGCAACTGTCTATCCCAGCATATCACAAAATCGTGAATTAACAAGGGTTACAAAATCAAGAACCCAAATCCCATCTGACCCCTGACCCCAGGGCTGTTAAGTTCTCGTTTTAAAATTTAAAATTTAAAATGATGAATTTAAAATGTAAAAATGGCCTGCACGTAAAATACTCGCCATCACGTAGGTACGTGTGTCTGATTTTTACATTTATTATTTTACATTTTACATTAAAACCCTTAGCACTTAACAGCCCTGACCCCTTAAACCTTATAACCTACTCAATACTATAAATTCAATCAAAATCTAAATTCATGAAAGCAAAACACATTCTTCTCGCTTTTTCAACGCTCTTGGTATTCGGCCTTCAAAGCTGCTTAAAGGATAACTGCGACCGCACAGTATCTTACATCAGCATCGAACCAGTTTATAAAACGTTCGACGAAATAAGGAGTGGCTCGGTGGTAAACGAAGCACCTCGTGAACTGGTCAACCCCGGCCAATTGTATTATTACAACAACCACATTTTTATCAATGAAAAAAAAGAGGGAATTCATATCATTGATAACTCCGATCCCTCCAATCCAATAACCATAGCCTTCCTGGCCATTCCAGGAAATGAAAACCTTGCTATCAAAGACGGCGTGCTGTACGCCAACACCTACATTGACCTGCTTGCCATAGACTTGCAGACATACCAAGCAATGGGCAGGGTCGAAAATGCTTTCCCGCCATTTTGGGAAGATATCAATAACAATGTCGTGTTGGTAGATTATGTGGAAGTCCCTAGAACCGAGGTCATGGACTGTTCCACTTATGAAACCCTTATCAATCGTGGGGGCATTTTTTACGCTGTTGATGTAAATGTTTTATCAGCATCTAACTCCTTTGACGACCTTGGTTTTTTGGAAGACCAATCAAGTAGCGGTACAGGTATTGGTGGCTCAATGGCCAGATTTACCATTATGGGCAATTACCTATATGCTATAGACAATTGGACTATGGATCTTTTCGATCTTGGTCAGCCGCATCAGCCTGCGCTTGCAGGAACCGTTGATATCGGCTGGGGGATCGAGACCATTTTCCCTTATGAAGATAAGCTTTTCATCGGCTCCAACAGTGGCATGTTCATTTACGATAATAGCGACCCGACCAACCCTGTTCAATTGTCTGCATTTGCGCATGCCCGTGCCTGCGATCCTGTATTTGTAAAGGACAATTATGCTTATGTGACTTTACGAGGTGGAAGCACTTGTCAAGGATTTAACAATCAACTGGATTTAATTGATATTACTGAAATAACTGACCCGCAATTGGTCGAATCGTTTCCAATGGACAACCCGCACGGACTTACCATCAAGGAGAACAACCTCCTTTTGTGCGAAGGTGTATTTGGGCTGAAGTCTTTTGACATATCCAATCCAGAAACACTGGATGAACGTTTCCTCGATCAGGTAGAGGGAATAAATGCGTTTGATGCTATTTCCATTCCTGGTGCTGACGATGTGGTCATGGTGATTGGGGAAGATGGATTTTACCAGTATGATTTTTCTGACCCTGCCGATTTGGTTTTACTGAGTAAAATATCGGTGAAGCGGTAATTGGGTTACCACCGTGCAACCAGTCCTGTTAGCACTTTGAGTGCTAACAGGACATCCTTTTATTTTACAATAAACTATCATGAAAAAAATCTTTGTAATATTCTCCTGCATGTTTTATTTTATTTCTCTTGGAAATGCCCAAGAAAATAATAATACCAAAATTATTTATTTAAAAGACGGAAGTTTTTTTCAGGGAAAAATATTGCAAAATATAGACGATTCTATTTACAAAATAGAATTGACAGGTGGCTCGGTTATTTTAATTAGCGACGACTCTGTTTTAAAAATAGTTGAACAAAAAAATGGTTATACCATGCAACAAGATGGCCGGAGACTATTGTCTAAAGGATGGTATAATTCTATCAGCATTCACACCTTATCTGCACGACAAGCATTGGAATTTCCAGAAGAACACCGCTGGTCTGTTGGCATGCATTATTCACACGGGTATTATTTTAATCAAAAATTTGGTATTGGCGCAGGTGCAGGAATGGATTTGCATGAAATAGTTTTTATTCCTGTATTTGGAGAAATTACTGGATATTTCACAAAAAGAAAAAACCTGGACAAAGGAATATTAAAAAAGCCAATCCCGGTTACTTATAATTTGCAATTCGGCTATAATATTCCGATCAACGAAAAAGACAATGAATTTGAAGAAATAAGTGGTGGATGGTTGATATATCCATCAGTAGGAATCATGCTTGGGTCGAGGAGAGGATCGAGTTTCAAATTTGATATTGGTTATAAATTTCAACAATACCAACGCAAATTTGAAAGCCCATGGTGGACGGATTACACTTCCGAAGACAATGTTTTATTAAAGAGTTTTGCAGTGCGTACAAGTTGGATATTTTAGTTTTAGGGAGTAGGAATAAAATAACCTACCCACTTATCCAAAACTATTCTACAATAAACCGTTCTATAATTTTCTGGTTGTCAACAATTAGCATTAAAAAATACATTCCTTTTTCTAAAGTTGAAACATTGAGACTGTTTCCATCCCAATAATAATTTCCAATCTTTTGCCCAAACTGGTTAAATATTTCAATGTCTTGAATTTCTTTATTTTCAGAAATATTGACCACCAGTTTATCCCGAACAGGATTGGGATAGATGCTGACCGTTTGATCAGACTGAGTTGCAAAATTTTGGCTAATTATTTTTGATAAAGAAATAGCACCGTCAAAATCGATTTGCCTAAGTCGATAATAATTTGATCCAGCAACGGGATTGCCGTCCAAGAAAAAATATACTTGTCTTTCCGTTGTGGTACCGGCCCCATCAACCCAACCGATTTCATTCCAATCATTTCCATTTATAGACTTTTCTACACTGAACCCATCATTGTTCAACTCCGAAACCGTGACCCAATTCAGCCTGATTATATCAGATAATATTTGACTTCCAAAACTTTCCAAACTGACAGGCAGTGGTGATTCATTTGTCAAAACCCCATCACTATAAGTACACATGGCAGAACTAATTTCTATTTCGCCATTGTGGTTATTATAATTATTGCAACCATTCCCATTGGTGCCATCTTTGACATATTCTGCAGGATTGTTAGTGGCAACGATTGTATAATAATCGCCATCAAGAGTAATAGTTTGTGGGTATGAATTTGGAGTAGTGTCCCAGGTAAGAGTCGTACATTTTCCATTTGTACTTACTGTTGCAAGATCACCGCATTGAGATATAGCATGATGACCAATGAATACCATGAAGCACAAAACAGTACTTGCCCTAACTATAAGGAATTGATGAATGGGACGTATGCTTATCATAAATTATTAGTAACGATAATTATTAGTAACGATCAAATAGTGTGTTATTTCTCAGGAAATGCAGTAGCACATGAAAACGGGATAGGGACTCCCAAGGATGGTCTGACGGGATCACTTTGATTGTTTTTAAATTAACCAGTGATCAACTACTTCAAAAAGCGATGAGAAGGTCGGTAAAATGGGAATTCTGAAAAAGGGGAAAGAGAAATCGTAATAATCAGATGGGGTCACAGTGCTATTTTTACATTGACATAAGGGGGTAAACAAAAAGAATTCCAAAAAACATCAAACAGGTGGGACAAAGTCATAAGCAACTCTATTTTTCCAAATAAAGTGACATGCAAAAGCCCCTGAACATTTCCGTTCAAGGGCTTTATCATAAATATTTTTGGACTGCAATTATGCCGCCTTGAATTTCTTGACCGCCTCCGTAAGCAGAGGCACTACATCAAACAAGTCGCCCACTACGCCATAGTCAGCAGCTTTGAAAAACGGAGCTTCTGGATCCTTGTTGATGACCACAATCACTTTTGATTGATTCACTCCTGCGAGGTGCTGGATCGCGCCAGAAATACCAATAGCAAAATAAAGATTTGGCTTGATGGCAACTCCAGTCTGCCCAACATGTTCGTGGTGAGGCCGCCATCCAGTATCTGCCACTGGTCGTGAACAAGCGGTGGTGGCACCCAATGATGCTGCTAAATCTTCGATAATGCCCCAGTTTTCTGGCCCTTTCATACCCCTGCCTGCTGACACCACCAATTCTGCCTCTGGTAACGGAGCTGTATCACCAGATTGAAGATTCACCTCAAGAACTTTCACTTTTGGAGCAGGTAAATCGACGTTCAGATTTTCAACATCGACTGGTGTTCCGGTCTCCTCTGGAGGAATTTCATTGGATGCCAACGAAATGACCTTTATCTCAGATGAAATGGCGTATTCCGCAGTTGCTTTGCCCGAGAACACGCCTTTAGTTACCATCAAGGTATTGCCATCGACCGAAGGAACGGTTTTGGCACCAGCTACAGAACCTGCGTTTAACCGCACCGCCAATCGGCCAAGTAGTGCTTTGCCCATTGAGGTATGGCTGAGAACGACCACTTTTGCTCTCAATTCCTTGGCGGCATTGCCAATTGCAGCAGCAAATAGTTGGCTATCAAATTCAGCAAAGCCAGCGTTGGCGATATTAAACACTTTGGAAGCGCCATATTTACCGAGTTGCCCGGCATCATCAACCTCTCCCAACGTCAACACCACACAATCACCTCCAACAACTTGTGCGGTCTTATATCCATAAGTCACTGCTTCTAAAGCAGTTTTCTTAAATTGTCCTTTACTTGCTTCTGCAAAAACTAAAACCATTTTCTTTGAATGATTAATGAACAACGAACAATGAATAATGGTAAAAATCACCATTCACCATCCACCATTCACCGTTAATTAAATAACTTTCGCTTCTTCATTTAACAGCCTGACCAATTCGTCCATATTTTCAGGATCAACAAGCTTTACGCCGGTTTTTTTGGCTGGAAGGCTATAACTGACCGGTGTGGAATAGTCTGGGAATTCAACTGGCTCAACGACCACAAATGGTTTCTTTTTAGCTTTCATGATCCCCATCATATTTGGTATGCGCTGTGCTGCCATTCCTTTTGCTGAACTTACAACGAACGGAGTGGCTACCTGGCACTTTTCAAAACCTCCTTCAATTTCACGCTCAATCGTTGCTGTATTATTTTCTATTTCAAATTTATTACCAAAGGAGATAAAAGGCAAGTCAAGGAATTCCGCAACCATTGCCCCGACCTCTGAACCATTGTAGTCAATGCTTTCTTTGCCACAAAAAATGATGTCATAATTTCCATCCTTTGCATGTTCAGCAATCTGCTTGGCAATGTACAAAGCACTTTTAGGGTTCGCATTTACCCGCACAGCATCAGTTGCACCAATGGCCAATCCCTTGCGGATGGTTTGGTCGTTGGAGGCATCTCCAACATTAATGACGGTGACAGTGCCTCCTCCTTTTTCCATAAGTTCGACTGCACGCACCAGTGCATACCATTCATCATAAGGGTTCATGATGTACGTTACGCCCGCGGCGTTAAACTCAGAACCATCATCTGTAAAGGAGATTTTCGCAGTGGTGTCAGGGGTTTTACTCACACAAACAAGAAGTTTCATATAGGTATAAATGATTTAAAAAGCTCAATTTGCGATGAATTCAATTTCGACGGACTCAATGTATAGCGAATCCCCAGATTCGCTGTCTGTTTAGCCTGCATACGGGCGAATCTGGGGATTCGCTATACATTCATCACAATTTGAGTTAGAAAGTCAATTTTACCGGGAATCAAAATTTGAATTACCGGCATGTCTGTTTGAAGCGCGCAAATATAGGACTATCGGATATTTTAGCGAACCCCTTTTAGCGAATATTCGCTGCGCTTTCATCTTCCAAAGAAAGTAATATTAAAGTCGTTCTTTCGTTTTTGAAAACAACTCCCTAACGCTTGCCTAATTTTACCGGAATAAACTACCTTTTCTATTTTATATGAAAAAATTAATCATCGCATTCCTTCTTCTTAATTTCAACATTCACCTCCAAGCCCAAGCTGGAAAGATAAGTGAGGAAAACATAGCCATTCTGGAAGAATACGAGGACACTTTGGGGCTGGTCTCTTATATGATCGTCAATGACTCCCTTCCAGAAAACCGCTTCGCCGCCACCAAAAAAATGATCTCAACCTTAGTACAGGCGCTCAAAGTTGAAAACTCGTTCAACTATCCTTTCGAACAAATAAGGTCTGCGCCGATCCTGTATCCCGCTGACAGTACTTTCCGGATTTTCACTTGGCAACTTTATGTTGATGTGGACGATTACCGTTATTATGGCGCCATCCAAATGAATACACAGGAGCTGAAATTGTATCCTTTGATAGACCGCTCACGAGAGGTTCAAGATGAAGAACAAGACCTGCTCCCACCCGATAAATGGTTTGGTTCGCTGTATTATAATATCCAACAATTTGACACGCCAACGGGTCGTAAATACCTGCTATTCGGATACAACGGATTCAGCCTTTTCAACAAAAAGAAACTGATTGATGTCTTGCATTTTGAAGATGGGGAAGCCAAATTTGGCGCTCCTGTTTTTGTCCAAGAAGATGCAGCTACAGGCGAACGCACTGTCCGCAACCGCATAGTAAAGGAATATTCGGCGGAATCCTCTTTCCGCATGAACTATGATAAAACGTATGAGCAAATCATGTTCGATCACTTAATCGTTATGGGTGGCAGCTACAACCAAGGCCCATCAAATGTTCCTGATGGCTCCTATGAAGCATACCAATTAAAGGAAGGTGAATGGCATTGGGTTGAAAAGGTATTCAGTCAAACTCAGGACAAAGCTCCTCGGCCAGAACCAATATTGGATGGAAAAAAAGTGGATATTTTAGGGAAAGAAAAAGAGAAAAATAATTGAGAATTGTAAAATATGAATCACTATATTTACATTAATTAAAATCTGATTATTTAAATCTCCAGCAAAAATAATCAAGTTTCCATTGCTTCATATTTATTATATACTTTGAATCCATACCATGAAATGTATGTAAAACAAAATAAGGGCAGAATAAAAGAAAAATTCACCTCGGAAACTCCAGCGATTTTAATATCATTAACCCCATATCCTCCTGCATCAATTATTACCCCCTGGAGTTTTGGCATTAATGCACCTCCCACGATAGCCATTACCAAACCTGCTGCACCAATTTTTGACTCTTCTTCATTTAATCCTTCTAGTGCAATTCCATAAATAGTGGGAAACATTAATGACATGCAAAAAGAAATACCAACTAAACTATATAATCCAAATAATCCCTCCATCCAAATAGTTCCTATACAAAACCCGATTGCTAATATAGCAAAATACATTAATAATTTTCCTGAACTCATAAAGCGCAATAAATAAGTTCCGATTGCACGCCCAACAAGAAAAACAATAAAAGCAATAAATTGATAATTAGCAGCTGTTTCACTACTCATTCCAATTGCTTCCGCATATTGATAAATATAAGTCCAACACATTATTTGAGCTCCAACATATAATACTTGTGCCAACACGCCTAAAACATATTTATTGTTTTTTCCTAACGCCGAAAAAGTTGCCCCAATACTAGGAATACCATTTTCATCTTTCTCTTGAGGCATTTTATTCACCAATATCAACACAAAAACAATGATAATCACCAATCCTAAAATAACATATGGATCTCGGATCACTAATAAATCAGAAGTTCGGATCAGCATTTTTTTTGCTTCAGCCAAAGAAGCATAATTTTCAATATCATCAGATTGTAATTTTTTTAGCACAAATTGTTGGGCTACCAATAATCCGACAATTAATCCAACTGGGTTAAATGCTTGAGCAAGATTTAGCCGTTGAATGGCTGTTCTTGGGTCGCCCATCGCCAAAATATATGGATTTGCAGTAGTTTCTAAGAACGCCAGACCAAAAGTCAGAATGTACAAACCCAAACAAAAAAACCAGAACTGCTCAGTTATGGCTGCCGGATAAAATAACAAAGCTCCACCTGCATAAAGCGCAAGTCCTATTAAGATTCCAACTTTATAGCTATACTTTCTTACAAATAATGCAGCAGGTAAAGCCATACAAAAATAACCACCATAAAAGGCCATTTGTACCCAAGCAGCCTGAGAATTGGACAATTCTAATACCTTTTTAAATGCCTGTACCATTGGATCCGTAACTGCGTTGGCAAATCCCCAAAGGGCGAACAATGACGTAATTAATATAAATGGCAATAGCACATTTTTAGATACAACTGGTATTTTTTCAATTTCTTTCATGCTTTTATTTATTTTACTTCAATTGCTCTACTATTACTTTGTAAGTGAAAAATCTTGCCCAAATGAACGTGGTTTAATTAATGACTTTCACAAAAAATAAAACAAGAACCAAGATCACAAAAAAAATTAAAGCCATTTATCCTAATTGCATATAATAGGACATTTTTTCCTTGGAATTATGTCGCCTTTCGTTCGCAATAAGGGAAAGCTATTTTTCGCTGGTCTTATAGAAGTTCACAATTCATGCAAATAAAAATCAATAGTATTTTTTAAATTCGATTACTCTTCAATTCCCTTATTCCTCTTTTCAAAAAACAGCCAGTCCAACATACCGATTTCTTTTTCCTTGTTTTTATTATTTTTAAAAACAAAAACCACATCTTGTATGCCCTCAATATCTGTCAGATTGATTGTCAATTGGTTATCATCTAATTCAACATCCCCCTTTCCTATCAACTTTCCATTTGGTGCTCCAATTCGGATTTCAACCAAAGTTCCGGCCAAGGTATTATTATTGAAAAAATCAAGTTGAATTCCTCCAACATCTGTCAGATCAATTTTTGAAAATGTCAAATACCTCTCGTGAACCAGCCCTGTAAGAAGCGTACTTCCAGATGCCGAATCCTTGATTTTCCGAATTCCAGGAGATGCGTCTGAAAAAGTTTCTGCTTCCATTTTTGGATGCCTCAAAACCATGGTCTCCGCAGCTGAGAGAGAAGCCATCCCTCCTGCTCCAGCATCCAAATAGCTAGCCTGAAAAATATAAGCCCCATTTTCTTCACCTCCAAAATGGGCAATTGCTTGATAGGTACCCGATGAAGGTAAAGAGAAATCCGACTGAACCTCTCCTGCCAAGGAAAGGATGTATTGCACGATTTCTTCCGATTCTTTTTGGGTGATTTGCGGATGCGCTGCCATTGAAGTTTCTCCCCAATTACCACCTCCGCCATCAATGACTTTCTCGGCCAATTTAGTTACTGCAAACTCATCCCCGAAATAGCGTTTTGCAATGTCGATATAACTTGGGCCATTTATCTTTTTTCTTTCGGCATGGCAGGTGCCACAATCTGAATTTTCGATCAATTTTTTGCCGCCTGAAAACTTGATCCGCCCTGCGGAAAGACTTTGCGTCTGATGGCCAAGCACGATCTGGGCCACATCTTTTCCCTCTTTCAAATAATCAATTGAAATGTGCAATCTGCGGGAATCAATCTCACCATCCGCAAGGCTACCGTCCTCTTTGTCAGTCACTTGTACCTGGTAAGGGATTTCCGAATCATCCCAGTAAAAAGATTGGTTTCCACCGAGTTCCCAGGCTACTTTTGGCGGTTCGTTCCCCACAAAAATCTCCGTTTTGGCACGAGAACTTGCCCCGGAAGGATCGGTAACATTCAAGACAACCTCATATTTCCCTGGACGGGAAAATGTTTGTATCAAATTTGCCCCTGAAGTTCGGACATCCATCCCTTTCACATACCAATCATATTGAAGCCTATCTCCATCATAATCCGTTGATTCACTGGCAGATAGTTTAACAGTAAGTGGTTCAGCTCCGATATATTTAGATTTGGTAATATTGGCGATTGGCTTCCGGTTTCCTGGAGCATATTCGATTTTATTGAGGCGGGCATCTGGGTTGGCAGAGAACCAAGCCTCGCCATACTCAAGTATATACAGCGCGCCGTCAGGGCCAAAAGCCATGTCCATGGGGCGAACAAATTTTTCATTTGGCATAAAAGGATCGGCTTGCACGTAATTTCCTTCCTCGTCCAAGGTTACGATGAAAATCCAATTCCGCATCCATTCGTAAACGAAGAACTTATTTTCAAAATAGGATGGGTAAATATTGACACCATCAGAATAATCAGCAGCATGGAAAACGGGCCCCGCCATTGGGTTTTTTCCACCTGTTGCCATCCAAGGAAATTCAGTACTCTCATCATACGAATACCAGATCAACGGATGCTGTACAGGTGGCAGTTCTTGCAGCCCTGTGTTGTTCGGTGAGTTATTGACGATGTTCTCAGGATCAAAATGTCTTCCTGGATTTTTTGTTGCAAAATCGTAATCTTGGTAAACATGGTTCCCACGCACGTATGGCCAACCATAAAACCCTGCCTCGCAGGCACGATTAAAAGTGTCGTAACCTTTCGGCCCGCGCACTTGGCCATCCTTCCCAGCATCAGGGCCAATATCGCCCCATAACAGGCAACCCGTCTTGCTGTCGATGCTGATCCGAAATGGGTTACGGCAGCCCATTACATAAATTTCTGGGAGGGTACCATCTGTGCCTTCTGGGAACAAATTACCCTTCGGGATGGTGTAAGAACCATCAGGCTGGGGTGTTATGCGAAGTACTTTACCCCGCAGGTCATTGGGGTTTGCAGATGACTTCTGGGCATCCCACAACGCCCTGCCTGGACGCTCATCGAATGGCCCGTAACCCGCTGATTCAAAGGGATTTGTATTGTCACCAGTTGAAAGGTAGAGATTACCATCTGGCCCAAATTCAATCGAGCCACCAGTGTGGCAACAACCATCTATTTCAGGTACTTCCAACATCATTATTTCGGTTGCAACATGCAGCATTTTACCATCGAAAACATACCGGGAAAGGCGGTTGCGGCGACCCCCTTCCATCAATGAAAAAAACAAGTAAATCCAATGGTTTTCTTCCCAATTTGGGTCGAGTGCCATGCCCAAAAACCCTTCTTCGTTGTTATCGTAAACGGGCATATGCAGCACCGTTTCAACCGTATCTGAAACTGGGTCATAGATTTTCATCGCCCCTCTTCTTTCCAAAAACATCACTTTCCCATCTGGCATAATTTCCAGTTCCATGGGTTCATTCAGGTTGGATGCTAAAACAGTTCTCACAAATCGATCTTCCGGCGGAATCCGCTCGGTTTTCGTTTTCGAGTAATCAAGCGCCGCATCGCTAATTGCAAATTTGATTCCTGCCAAAAGATGCTGCAGGAAATTGGCATCCGCATAACTTTCGGTAGTATGTCCCAATGCGGTATAAAATGACCGGCCACCTTCGTATTCTTGTTTCCAACTGATCGGGTGGGCGTCGCCGTGACTGCCACCCTCGTAACTTTTTTCATCAACTTCCAGCAACACTTTGGTGCCATCTTGCAAAAATGGTTGTGTGGGATCGTAAGTCCAGGCGACCCTTTTGTCGATGTGTTTTTCAAGTTGCCGGAGCGAATCCACTGGTCCAATCCTGGTCTTGGAAATCAAGGTGTTCGGAGCATTTACCCACACCTTCCCGACCGGGGGTACTGGGCGGAAATTGCACCATTCATTCCGTATCTGGAAATTGTCAACAGGAGTCTCATCATCTTGAATTACGTGAACATTTGCGGTTTGCACTGGAGGATGGCCTGAAAGGTATGCCCCCACCAAATTGCCGTACCAATGCCAATCATATTCCGTGGCAGCAGCCCCATGAATACCGACAAACCCTCCACCAGCTTCTATAAATCGTTGAAAATCTGCTTGTTGTCGATTGTTCAGCACATCTCCTGAAGTATTTAGGAAAATGACCGCAGCGTATTTTTTCAAGTTTATCTCTGTAAATGAAACATTGTTTTCTGTGAAATCAACAGAAAAATTGTTTTGCATTCCTAATTTTTTGAGGACTTCTTCACCAGTTTCAATAGAGGCGTGGCGGTACGTTTCTGTTTTGGTAAAAACGAGTATACTAGGCTGAGGGCCTGTTCCAGTTTCACAATTGAAAAACAAAAAGGGGAGGAATGAAAAGACGAGGAAAATCCGCTGCATAGTTTATGTGTTTAGCAGGGCAAGGATACTGAAATTTAACGGAAGCGGCGTTCTTTAGCAGGTGAACTCGAAAGGGCTTTCTTTTTATTCTCTACCGTACACTTTTTATTCTGACCTCGTAGAGGTTCAACATGGGTAGAGAAAATGAATCAAACAGTTGTTTCGTGGCGGGAGGGTAGCAAAAGTGGGGTAAAGGACGCACCGAA
>JAJCYI010000078.1 GCA_029263015.1 Saprospiraceae bacterium
TCCGCAGCCGGTCAAAATCAACCGCCCCTTCGACAAACGCTTCCGGGAACAATTCTCGCAACTGCTCCATCCGCCCGCCGAGTACATCGGCGGAAGTCAGGGGCATGCGGGTGTCTTCGGTTGTAGTTTCTGTGTTCGCCATGATTATGCCGTTGTGCTGCGTATCGCACGTATGAAATGTGATTGAGTGAGTTGACTAAGACTCGAAAAGCTGCCGTCCGCCTGGTGATGTGGAGGAAGCCCATCCCAATGTCTGCGTCCAATGGTGAACATTCTGCTTCAAGACTGGGATGGCCATTGATACAGTTCGCAACAATTGGTTAAGCGTCGCATGGTAACCCATGACGACCATCTCTCTTGGATGTGACGATAGCAACAGTTTCAAGTCGGCCTCTGATTCAGCTTTCTTGCCTGTCCCATGGACCATTCGAGCACCATATGCGAACGCGTCTAGATATCGCTTGGCGGGCAAGTCGCAATTCTGTAGCGGAAAACCGACGGGACTGTCCAAGGCAGCGTTGAATTGCTTGCGGTAGTAGTCAATCCAATTGTGGGTTGGGTGATGTTTCGGACAGTGACGATTGTGTATTTTGCAGCTACGATTGAAGAGGTCGTCCATGCCATCTTTGGAGTAAAGCTGTCGGAATGGGAGTACAACTGCCATGCAGTCTTGTTGGGTGGGGAGCACTGACTGGATTTCTGTTTCAGATACTGGAGAAACGACGCAAGGGCTTTGAATCCACCGACTCTGCATGAGCTGACTGTAGATATCGAGAAGATGAGCCAGCAGCTTCGCGTCCGCTTCGCTCCACAGCTCTGGTCGTTCTGGCTCCGCCGGACCACAGCGAAGCACGGATTCGGGCATATCCATCACAATCGCGAATCCGCTGGTACCGGTCCTACGGTTTCCTTCCTCATCGAAGACTTCCAGGAGAGTGATAGGCTTATCATTCTCATCCTCGAAATAGGAATCGTTGGGAAGAGTCACTGATAGAAAGCCCGAAAATGACTCGATGTCCGCATGCAGATTGTTTTCGTCTGGGACATACTCGAACAAATGGCGATACTCGACGATTCTTGGGCTGGTGTTGGTTCCACCGCCTAGCTGATATGAGACCCGTGTTTCTTCCAGCCCTAGGGGAGAGGCATCGGGAAGTAGGTCTACATGTTTGTGGCCGCAAATAGCGAGCACTACCTCAATTTCTTTCGGCGTGGATAAGTCGTAATTGAATCGATACCACTTCCGTTTGAACGGAAAGCGTTCTTCAGCAGTCCGGTCGTAGACGAGGATAAGCCAAGTGACTAGGGGTCTATCCGTTCTGACGGATTCGGTCTTAGTTGTAGTTGTGTCGTCCATGATGTACGCCTAATTTCTGTAGTTCTGTTCTTGCTCATGGATGTTCATGAGCTGCCAGTTCCGATGAGCTTGAGCCGTATAATGCACTTGCGTACCATTTGGTTTCTTGTCATGAATCGAAAACTGTCCGATTGCATCAAGCAGAGGGCCTTGAGCAAACGAGGTATGAATCACATTTGCCTGCGAATTCGATATTCGCGAAGCTAATGCAGACGGCCACAAATGAGATAGCCCACTAGGATTCATCACTACTCGGTACTCGGGATAAACTGCGATGACAGGGAGATTGCAGTTGTCTATCGCGTATTGTATCTCGAACGGAACCCAGTCGGTGTCATTCTTAGTATTCGACGTGAGAATCAACACCAGATGTTTGGAGTTATTGAGGCGTTCCTTCAGTCGACTCTTCAGCGTCGCCCGTTTGCTGCTGTCGCGGACGGCTGCGGTCTTGTCGTGACTGTCAGTAAAGCTGAATTCAATCGACTTGCTGCCCTCCCACGCCTTCATCAAATTGTAATACTTGATATCAGACGCTGTGGGGTCTGTAGTACCTTCTGCATGAAAAGCAACGTAGGTTCCATTTCTGTAGGCCATGAGTTAACCCCAATCTTTCTGAAGTGTTGTTAGGTCAATTTGCCTTCGCAACTGTTTGGGCAAAACGATGTGAATATCATTCATTATCTTTTCGCTCTTACTCTCCTCAAAGATTGCCAAGAGAATCAGGTCGACGATGATGTTCGGCTTGATACCAATTCGAGCAAGTCCGCTGCCTAGCAGCGGTATATTGAGTGGTTGCCCTGAGCAAGCTGTGCGAGCTTTTTGCAATAGGCCGCGTAGAGCTTTGTGGAGGTCATCCAACGATGCGGAAGCTTGGAGTGTCTTGGTGTTAGTACGAGCTAATGCCACACAAAGAAATCTGTTGCCGTTTCTCGTAGCGGTTGCTGTTGTACCGATTGGATATCTTGTTGACTTTCCAGGTTCGGTGCGAACGGTACTCGTTTTTCTTGGAGCGACCCCGTTTAGCGAGTCCACAACTTGCTGGTCGAAGTCCTGGAGTTGTCCTTCCCAGTACTTCATTAACATCATTCCGTGGAGGGACTGTTCTGCTACATGCTCGTTGTCTACAGTGCTGTCGAAATACTCGTTAACAGAAATCGCCTTCCAGCCGTCTTGCCGGAATAAATCGCCGAATTTAATCGTCACTCGCGTATCGAAGGCGTTACTGGCGAGTGTGATGGAACGCTTGAGGTAACCGGAAACGAAGAACCCATCGATTGCAAACCAAGCAAGGCCGACGACCACGCTGATGGCTACGAACGACCAGATGCCAAGTCGGTCA